>NZ_JAPFGX010000039.1:0-26948 GCF_059803575.1 Sphingomonas sp. URJC2 | reverse complement strand
GCACAGGCGCTGGCCGGTCAGCCCGGCGCGGTGGCGCGGCTGCGCGCGCGGCTGGCCGTGGAGCACGACCGCGCGGTGCGCGCCGCGCTGATCGATGCCTTGCTTGCAACCGGCAGCGATGCCGCGCTGGGCGGCGTCGCCGCGCTGCTCGACGCCGAGGATCCCGGCGCGCGCGCGGCGGCGTTCGAGGCGATTGCCCGGATCGACGATGCCCGCGCGGTCGCGCTGCTGCTGCCGCTGCTCGACGCCCCGGCCGGGGGGGAAGAAGGGGATCGTGCCGCCCCGCAGGCACGCGACAGCGAACGGCGTCTGCGCGCACTCGCTGCGCTGGCCGGGCGGCGCGACGGCCGGCTGGCCGCGCCACTGATCCGGCTGCTGGGCGAGGAGCAGGACGCCAATGTCTGCGCGGCGGCGGCCGACCTGCTCGGCCGGCAGGGCGAGCGCGCGGCACTGCCCGCGCTGCTGCGCCTCAAGGCCCGGTTCCGCGCCGAGCCGTTTTTGCAGTTTGCGACCGATGCGGCGGTCGCACGGCTGCGGGAGGGCTGAACATGGGCCATCCGAGGGTCAGCGACGATGATTTCGAACGCTTCCGCGACTATTTCCACCGCGAGACCGGCATCCATTTCGATGCGTCGAAACGCTATTTCGTCGACAAAAGGCTGGTCGAGCGGGTGCGCGAGACCGCCAGCGGATCGGCAAGCGCCTATCTGGCGCGGCTGAGCAAGGGCGGCGCGGCGACCGAGCTGCAGCAGCTGATCAACGCGATGACGGTCAACGAGACCTATTTCCTGCGCGAGGAATATCAGTTCGAGGCGCTGGTCGATTCGGTGCTGCCCGATATCGTCGCGCGCCGCCGCCACCGCCGGCCGATCCGCATCTGGTGCGTGCCCTCCTCGACCGGCGAAGAGCCTTATTCGGTGGCGATCTATCTGCTCGAACGCTGGCCGGGGCTGGCCGACTGGGACGTCGAAATCCTGTCGTCGGACATCGACACGGCGGTCCTCGAGCGCGCGCAGGCCGGGCGTTATTCCGCCCGCTCGGTCCAGCATCTGCCGCGCGCCTGGCTCGCCCGCTATTTCGAGTCGCGCGGCGACGACCATCAGCTGTCGGCCGATATCCGCGAGTCGGTCTGCTTCACCCGCTGCAACCTGACCGACCCCGGCGAGACGCGCGGTTTCCGCGACATCGACGTGATCTTCTGCCGCAACCTGCTGATCTATTTCGACGACCGCTCGCGGCGCGTGGCGGTCGATGCGTTGTACGACGCGCTGACACCGGGCGGCTTCGTCCTGCTCGGCCATTCGGAATCGATGGGGCGCATCTCGTCGCTGTTCAGCCCGCGCCGATTCCCGCGCGCCGTCGTCCATCAAAAGCCGGGGGACCCGGCATGAACCCGATCCTGATCGTCGACGATGCGGCGGTGATCCGCAGCTATTACCGCGAAATCCTGTCCGGCGCGGGCTATGCGGTCGCGGAGGCGGACAATGGCATCGACGCGCTGGAAACGGCGCTCACCCGGCCGTGCAGCCTGTGCATCGTCGATGTGAACATGCCCCGGCTCGACGGCTTTGCGTTTCTGGAGGCGCTGCGCCGCGAACCGGTCGCGCAGCCGCCGGCGCTGGTGATCACGACCGACAGCGGGGCCGTCACCGCCGCGCGCTGCCGGGCGAGCGGCGCCAGCGCCTATCTGCCCAAGCCGGTGCGGCCGCAGACGCTGCTTCACCATGTCGCGCTGCTGACCGGGGGGCGGGCATGAGCCGGCTGCTCGACCAGTTCCTCGCCGAGGCGCAGGACCTGCTGCAGGGCATCGGCACCGGGCTGATGCAGCTTGAGCGCACGCCCGATGACGATGCGGCGATGAACGCGCTGTTCCGCTGCGTCCATACGCTCAAGGGCAATAGCGGCCTGTTCGACATGGCCGAAATGACGCGGCTGCTGCACGCGGCCGAAGATCTGATGGATGCGGTGCGCGGCGGGATGCTGCCGTTCACGCCCGCGCTGGCCGATCATCTGCTGCGCGCCACCGATCTGGTCGCGGCGCTGTGCGAACAGGTGGCGTGCGACGGCAATACCGAGGGGCCGCGCGGCGCGGAGGCGGTGGCGATGGCGGCCAGCCTGCGCGCGCTGATCGAACCCGCGCAGCCGCAGGGTGCCGCCGATCCGTCCCCCGCCGACGCCGCCCCGGCTGACCAGCTGCCCGCGCTACCTGACGAGGCGGTGGCGGCGATCACCGCCTATGGCGGCGGCGATCCGCTGGTGTTCATCCGCTATGTGCCGGACGCGCAATGCTATTTCAGCGGCGACGATCCGCTGCGCACCGCGCGCCTGGCCCCCGGCCGGATCTGGGGACGGATCGTTCCGCCCGCCGACTGGCCGCCGCTGGCCGAGCTGGACGCCTATGCCAACCGGCTGGCGTTCGAGATCATCTGCGCCGCGCCGCGCGACGCGCTGATGCGGCATTTCCGCTATGTCGCCGATCAGGTGACGCTGATCCCCGTGCCGCAGGAAAACGCGGCCGGCAGCGACGCCCCCGATCTTGCCGCATTGCTGATCGCGCAGCGCGAAACCCTGAGTGCCACGGACCGGCCGGACTGGCACGACGGCCGGGTGCGCGCAGCGGTGACGGTGCTGGCGAACGGCGCGCGCCAGCTGGGGCTGACCGAGGTGGCGGACCGCCTGCCGGCGCTGGGCGAGGCGTTTGTCGACAGCGATGATGCCGGGCCGTTGCTGGCGGCGGTCGATGCGCTGATCGCCCGGGCGCAGGCGGGCGCGGCCGATCCCGCGCCGGTTGCCCCCGACCCGGTTGCCCCCGACCCGGTCGCCCCCGATCCTGGCCGGGCCGATGCGCCGGCCGCCACGGCCCCGGCGGGCACCGGCACCAGCCCGGCACTGCGCGTCGATCAGGCGCGGATCGACCGGCTGCTCAATCTGGTCGGCGAGATGGCGGTCGCGCGCAACGCCCTGCCCTATCTCGCCCGCCATGCCGCGCGGCTCGATGGCGGCCGCGATCTGGAACGCGAGATCAAGGCGCAGCACGCCGCGATCAGCCGCATCACCGACGAATTGCAGGCCGCGATCATGCAGATCCGCATGATGCCGGTCGCGCTGGTGTTCGAACGCTTTCCCCGGCTGGTGCGCGACCTGTCGCGCCGGCTGGGCAAGCAGGTCGATCTGGTGCTCGACGGCGAAGAGACCGAGGCCGATAAGAACATCGTCGAAAGCATCGCCGACCCGCTGATCCACATGGTCCGCAACAGCCTCGACCATGGGCTGGAAACGCCGGACGAGCGCATCGCCGCCGGCAAGCCCGCCACCGGGCGCCTCGCCATCCGCGCGGCGCAGGATGGCGACCGTATCCGCATCGAGATCCGCGACGACGGGCGCGGCATCGATCCCGACCGGGTGCGCGCGCGCGCCGTCGAACGCGGGCTGATCGCGGCCGATGCCGCTGCGCAGCTGAGTGCGCGCGACGCCGTGCAGCTGGTGTTCCTGCCCGGTTTCTCGACGGCGGCGGCAATCTCCGACCTGTCGGGGCGCGGCGTCGGCATGGATGTGGTGCGCACGGCGGTCGAGCGGCTGCACGGCGACATCGCGCTCGACAGCGTGGCCGGTCAGGGCACCACGGTGCGGATCGCGCTGCCGCTGTCGGTCGCCATCACCCGCGTGCTGGTGATCGAAACCGATGGCCAGCGCTTTGCCGTGCCGGTCGATGCGGTGGTCGAAACATTGCGCGTGGCCGAGGCCGATCTGCGCGCCGTCGGGCAGGGGCAGGCGATTGTCCGGCGCGGCCGGATCGTCCCGCTGCGCCCGCTCAACGCCGCGCTCGGGATCGACGCCGCCCCGCGCCGCAGCATGGCAGGCGAACTGGCGATCCTGATCCTGCAGCGCGGCGACGAGCAGATCGGCCTGATCGTCGATGATTTCCGCGAAACGCTCGACGTCATCCAGAAGCCGCTGGGGGCGCTGCTCGCCGGGATCGACGTCTATTCCGGCTCGACGCTGATGGGCGACGGCGCGGTGGTGATGGTGCTCAACCCAAGGAGGCTCGGCTGATGCCGGTGCGGCTGTTCAAGCGCAAGGCGGTGCTGTCGGGCGAGGTCGATGTCGAGGCGGCCGAGACGCTCCATGCCTGGCTGATCGAGGCACCGGGGCGCGCGGTCGATCTCAGCGGCTGCACCCATGTCCACCCCGCCTGCCTTCAGGTGCTGCTGGCCGGCAGCGCCCCCATTCTCGCCCTGCCCGCCGATGCCGACCTGCATGGCTGGCTCGCCCCGCTGCTTTTTCCGGACAGATAGGACTGCCGATGCCCAAGACCATCCTGATCGTCGATGATTCCGCCACCATGCTAATGAGCGTCCGCGCGACGCTGGAGATGAACGGCTATGTCGTCGAAACCGCCGCCGATGGCTGCAAGGCGCTGTCCAAGCTGCGCAGCGGGCTGAAGGCCGACATGATCATCACCGACATCAACATGCCGCATATGGGCGGGATGGAGCTGATCAAGCAGGTGCGCGCGCTGCCCGGCTACCGGTTCAAGCCGATCCTGACGCTGACCACCGAAAGCCAGGCCGCCAAGCGCGACGAAGCGCGGCGGCTGGGCGCGACCGGCTGGCTGGTCAAGCCGGTGCCCGGCCCCGAGCTGCTGGAGGTCGTCCGGCAGGTGATGCCGGGCTGAACCATGACGCTGCGCCCGCCCCCTTCCCCGGCCGTGCGACACGCGCTGCCTGTCGTCCTCGCCGCGCTTGCGGTGACGGGCGCGGCTGCTCTGCTCGGCGGCTGGCTTGCGGGCGGCTGGGGCGCGGCGCTGGCCCTTGGCGAAGCGGTGGCGATGCTGGCCCTGGCGCGACGCTGGCCGGCGCGCGGTGCAGGTGCAGCGGCGGACCGTCCCCGCCAGCCCGAGGCGGCACCGCCCCCGCCCGCCCCTGCCCTGCCCGACATTCCGGCGTTTCCCGCCATTCCGGCATTTCCCGTGGCCGACGCCCCGGCGGGGGCGATCGATCTGGCGGCGCTCGCCCGCTATCTCGACACGCTGCGCGGCCAGATTGCCGGCGTGCAGGGCGATGCCGAGGCCGGGGTGATGGACATTATCGGTCAGGCATCGCGCCTCAACGGCGGCTCGGCCGAACAGCAGGCGCGGCTCAGCCGCTCGATGGCCGATGGCGAGGCCTTGCTGCGCGCCGCCGCCCGGCCCGATGACATCATCCGGTCGCTGACCGCGATCCTCGACCGGCGGGCAAACGATGCCGCGCGCAACCATGAACGGCTGGAGGCGCTGGCCGAAAGCACCGCGCGGCTGCGCCCGGCGGCCGATGCGATCGCCAAGATTTCCGACCGCGCGGTGCTGCTGTCCTTCAATGCAGCGGTCGAGGCGGGGCGCGCCGGGGCGGCGGGCGGATCGTTCGGCGTCGTCGCCGACCAGGTCCGGGCGCTTGCCGAATCCATCGCCTCGGTCGCCAAGACGCTTGGGGGCGAACTGGACCTGATCGCCCGGCAGATGCGCGACGAACTGTTGGCGGCACGGCCCGATTCGGGGTCCGGCGACGCCGATGTCGCGCGGCTGATGGCGGAACTTGGCGCGCTGCATGACGAGGTGAACCGCAGCGGCCATACGCTGCTTGAGCTGATCCGCGAGGCCGGATCCGGCCATGCCCAGCTGACCGAAGGGCTGGCGCATATTCTGGGGGCCGTGCAGTTCCACGACATCATCCGCCAGCGGCTGGACCATGTGGTCGAGGCGCTTGACGAGCTGGAGGCCCATCTGGCGGCCCCCGACGCGGCGGACGGCCCGACGCTGGACGCGCGGCTGGATGCGCTGCGTGCGCGCTATGTGATGGAAAGTGAGCGCCTCGCCCACGCGGTCCCGGCGGCACCGGCGGATGCGCCCGAACCGGCGATGCCGCGTATCCAGCTATTCTGACCATTCGGCGCAGCCCCGCCGCGCGCCGGGGCTTGGATGCAGCCGGTTCGGGCCCCGCGGTGGAGCATCGTCAAGCCGGACAGGGTTCCCCGGCTTGAAAATGCTCTTAGCCGGGCATCCGCAAAAAGGCCGGCACGGCATAATGGCCAAGCTTGCCAAAGCCGAGCTTCAGCCGCTGTGCCACCTCCTCCGCCGCGCGGGTCGCGCCGGCGACAAGGCCGTAATCGTCGAACAGGATCAGCCCGCCCGGCACCATGTGCGGCACCAGCCGGTCGAGCGCGAACGCCGTCGGCTCATACACATCCATGTCGAGGTGGAGCAGCGCGATGCGCAATTCGGGCCGCTGCGCCAGATAGGCGGGCAGCGTGTCGAACACATTGCCCTGATGCAGATGGACATTGCCGATGCCCTTGTCGGCGATCAGGTCGCGCAGCGTGTCGCGGGCGATGCCGTCGCCGCGTTCCGCCTCGAACCGGTCGATGAAATCCCGGTCTTCCGCCTGCTCCACACCGCTGCGCGGGAATGTACCGAACGCGTCAAAGCCATGGATTTCCCGGCTCGTTTCATGTTCGGCAAGGCTGCGGAACATCGCAAAGCGCATCAGCGACGCGCCCTTATAGACGCCCAGTTCGACGACCGCGCCGGGCAGGCCGGTGATCTGCCGGTAAAGCTCCCAATGGGCGATGAGCTTGCCCATCCGGCCGACCGGGGCGCGCAGATAGAATGTATTCTCCGCCTCGGGCAGCGTGTCGGCGGGGGCGGGAACATAGGTCATTGCGCAGTCACCTCGGGTCGGTCTGGCAGGATGCCTGCCATCATCGTCATGCCCGTCTAATCTAGCAGATTTGCCGGGCGGACGCCGCCCGACCGCGCAAATCGGCGGCGTCCGCCATGACGTCACGCATCCGTCGTGCGCGCGGGACGGTGCCCGGCGAGCACGACGGCAACGCAGCGCGCGGCGTGCGCATCCAGTTCGTCGGGCGACATGGACGGGCCGCTCAGCTCCCACATCAGCACCGGCCAGCCGCGCAGCAGCCCGAGCAGGTCGCTGGCCGTCTGTTCGGGATCGTCAATCGCCAGCCCGTGCGCGGCGAGCGCGGCGATCAGCGCGGTGAAGCGCGCCTTGGTGAAGGCGATGGCGTGGACGAGGAACAGCTGCCCCAGCTCCGGATGGCGTTCGCGCTCCATCGTCACCAGCCGGTGGGTGTTGAGCGCCTCGGGATCGAGCACGAGATCGAGAAAGCGCCGCGCGGCGGCGGTCAGCAGCGCATCCGGCGGGCCGCCCGATGACGACAGCTCGAAACTGCCGAGCACCGTCTCGCATTTGCGGGTGACGGCGGCGGCGAACAGCTGCGCCTTGTCCCCGAACCACGCATAAAGCGTCGGCTTGGCGACACCTGCGGCGCGCGCGATGGCGGCCATGCTCGTCCGCTCAAACCCCTGCGCCAGAAACAGCGCCTGCGCCGCGGCGATGGCCGCATCGCGCCGCGCCGGATCGGGTGGCCGCCCGGGGCCGGATGGCCGCGCAGCAGGGGGGGACGGGCCGGTCATGCCGCGAGGCTATCTTTTTTGAACCGGTCGGTATAGTTTTTCATCCGAACCGATTCCGCACGGATCGGCAACGGCAGGGCAAGCGGCAGGGGGCGGACAGACCATGGCAGGATCGACGGCGCAGGCGCATATCGTACTGGTCATGGCGCTTGCCCTTGCCGGGTGCAAGGCAGCCGCGCCGGCCCCCGCCCCCCGCGCCGAGCCGGTGCCGGTCAGGCTGGTGCGCGTCGGTGCCGATGGCGGGGCCGTGGCGACGATCACCGGCACCGTCCGCCATGCCGAGGAAACGCCCCTTGCCTTTGCCCAGCCGGGCCGGGTGCGCGCCGTGCTGGTCGATGTCGGCGACACGGTCCGCGCCGGGCAATTGCTCGCCACGCTCGACACCGGGCCGGCCGATGCCAATGCCGTGGCCGCCGCCGAAGATGCCCGCCGTGCCGCGCTGGACCTCACGCGGCTGCGCACCTTGGCCGACAAGGGCTGGGTGACGCGCGCACGGCTGGAATCGGCCGAGGCCGGGGCCGCCGCCGCCAATGCCCGCGCCGCCGCCGCGCGGTTCGACCAGCGTTACGCCCGCATCCATGCGCCCGGCCCCGGTGTGGTGCTCGCCCGCACGCTCGATCCCGGTGCCATTGCGGCGGCGGGCGCGCCGGTGCTGACGCTGGGCGATGCGCGCGGCGGGCTGGTGGTGCAGCTGCCGCTGACCGACCGGCAGGCCGCAGCGCTCAGGCCAGGCACCCCAGCCGAGCTGCGCCTGCCCGCGCTCGGCCCCGCCCCGATATCGGGCCAGCTGCGCCGGATCAGCGGGCGCGGCGACCCGGCGACCGGGGCGTTTATCGGCGAAATCGCGCTGCCCGCTCTGCCCGGCCTGCGGTCGGGCATGATCGGCACCGTGCGCATCGCGACCGGCAACATTGGCGGCGAGACGGCGGCCAGCCGCCCGGTCATCCCCGCCACCGCCATCTTCGCCGCGCGCACCGAGGAAGCGTTCGTCTATGTCCACGATCCCCGTGCCGGGCGGGTCCGCGCGCGGCTGGTGCGGATCGAGGCGATTGGCGAGGCCGGCATCACCCTGTCGGCGGGGCTGAAGGCGGGCGAGGCGATTGTGGCGACCGGGCTCGACCGGCTGCGCGACGGCGCGCAGGTGCGGGTGATCCGGTGATCGCCCGCATCACCGGCTTTGCGGTCACGCGCTGGCAGGCGACGCTGATCGTGTTCGCGCTGCTGGCAGCCCTTGGCATTCAGGCGTTTCTCGCCATTCCCCGCTCGGTCGACCCGCATTTCCCGATCCCCGTCGTCGTCATCGTCGCGATCCAGCCGGGCGCGGATCCGGCCGATATGGAACAGACGGTCGCCAAGCCGATCGAGGAGGTGCTGCAGGGGCTGGACGGCATCGACCGGGTGCAGTCGCGCGCGACCGACGGTCAGGCGGTGGTGACCGCCGAGTTCGCATGGTCGACCGACCCGGAA
Source organism: Sphingomonas sp. URJC2 (assembly GCF_059803575.1). Classification (NCBI taxonomy): domain Bacteria; kingdom Pseudomonadati; phylum Pseudomonadota; class Alphaproteobacteria; order Sphingomonadales; family Sphingomonadaceae; genus Sphingomonas; species Sphingomonas sp. URJC2. The sequence continues at coordinate 18,013 of NZ_JAPFGX010000039.1, read as the reverse complement.
AAGGATTATGACGAGGTGGTGCGCGAGGTTAACGCGATCCGCGCCCAGCTGCCCCAGGGGTTGCAGCGGCTGGAGTTCCGCAAGGTGCGCACCACCGAAAGCGCGGTCGTCCAGTTCGCGCTGGTCAGCGACACCGCCTCGTTCCGCCGGATGGAAAAGGTCGCGCGCGACCTGCGCGACAGCTTCACCCGCGTCCCCGGCGTGCGCGGCGCGCGCATCTGGGGGCTGCCCACGCCCGAAATGCGCGTCGCCGTCGATCTCGGCCGGCTGGCCGAGCTGCGCCTGCCGGTCAGCGCGGTCACCGATGCGCTGCGCGCCGGCGGGGCCGATCTGCCCGCGGGCGCGGTCAGCGTGGGCGACCAGCGTTTCAATGTCCGCGCGGGCGGGGCGTTCCGCACGGTCGAGGAGCTGCGCGACACGCCGCTGCGCGCCGGCAATGGCAGCGTCGTGCGCGTCGGCGACGTCGCCCAGATCGGCTGGGCATCGCCCGAGCGCACCCATGTCACGCGCTGGAACGGCAAGCGCGCAATCTGGCTGACCGTCACCCAGAAAGACCGCGTCAATGTGCTCGACGTGCAGCGCGGGGTGATGGCGGCGGCGGAGCGCGCGCGGCCGTTCCTGCCGCCCGACATCGCGCTCGTCGCCGGGTTCGACCAGAGCCGCGACATCGCCGACAAGCTCGGCCAGCTCGGCCGCGACTTTGCGCTCGCGCTGGCGCTGGTGCTGATCACCTTGCTGCCGCTCGGCCTGCGCGCGTCGCTGGTGGTGATGATCTCGGTGCCGCTCAGCCTTGCCATCGGCGTGCTGGCGATGTGGCTGGCCGATTATACGCTCAACCAGCTGGTGATTGCCGGCTTCATCCTCGCGCTCGGCCTGCTGGTCGACGATTCGATCGTCGTCGTCGAAAACATCGCCCGGCGGCTGCGCGGCGGGCTGACGCGCGGACAGGCGGCGCTTGCGGGCACGTCGCAGATCGCCGTGGCGGTGCTGGGCTGCACCGGGGTGCTGATCTTTGCGTTCCTGCCGCTCGTCTTCCTGCCCGAAGGCGCGGGCAAGTTCACGCGCGGCCTGCCGCTTGCGGTGATCGCGACGGTTGCGGCCAGCCTGGTCGTGTCGCTGACCATCGTGCCGTTTCTCGCCAGCCGCATCCTGCCGCGCACCGAAAGCGCGCATGGCAACCGCATCCTGCAATGGGTCGAGGGCGGCATCCACCGGCTCTACGCCCCGGTGCTGCACTGGGCGCTGGAGCGGCCATGGCGGGCGCTTGGCGCGTCGATGGCGCTGTGCGCGGCCGCCATCGGGCTGGTGCCCATCATCGGCACCAGCCTGTTTCCGTCCGCCGACACCCCCTATTTTCTGGTCGAGATCGAAGCCCCCGAAGGGGCCGAGACCAGCCAGACCGACCGGGCGGTGCGCTTTGTCGAGGCCGTGCTGGCCGGCGAGCCGGGGGTGACGACGCGGCTGGCCAATATCGGCCGCGGCAATCCGCAGGTGTTTTATAACGTCCGCGAGATCGACCAGCGCAGCAATATCGGCGCGGTGCTGGGCGTCATGGACCGCTGGGACCCGGATGCAGGCCCGGCGATGATCGGCCGCATCCGCGCGCGCTTTGCCGCCTATCCGGACGCGCGCATCACCGTGACGCCGTTCCAGAACGGCGCGCCGATCGCGGCCCCCATCGCCTGGACCGTCTATGGCCCGGATCTGGCGGAGCTGAAGCGGCTGGCCGGGGCGGTCGAGGCGGCGCTCAAGGACACGCCGGGCGCGCGCGACGTGCGCAACCCGCTGGCGCTTGACCGCATCGACCTTGATCTCGGCCTTGATACCGGCAAGGCGGCGCTGCTCGGCGTCGCGCCGGGGGCGGCGCGGCGGGTGGCGCGGCTGGCACTGGCCGGCGAGCCGGCGGGCCGGTTCCGCGATGCCGAGGGCGACAGCTATGATGTCGTCGTCCGCCTGCCGATGGGCGAACGGCACAGCATCGCCGCGCTGGAGCAGATCCATGTGCCGACGACCGCCGCACCGGGCGCGGCCATCCCGCTTGCGCAGATCGCGCGCCCGCGCCTGTCCCCCGGGCCGGCGCAGATCACCCGCGACCGCCAGCAGCGCAGCGTGCAGGTGACCGCCAATGTCCAGCTGGGCGCGCTCACCTCGCGCGTCAGCGCGGCGAGCGCGGAGCGGATCGCGCGCATCACGCTGCCGCCCGGCTACAGCATCGCCGTGGGCGGCGAGGCCGAGGCGCGGGCGCGCAGCTTTTCGGGACTTGGCGGGATCATCCTGCTGACCGTGTTCGGCATCATGGGCGTGCTGGTGCTGGAGTTCGGCCGGTTCAAGGAAACCGCGGTGGTGGCCGGCGTCATTCCGCTCGGGCTGTTCGGCGGGCTGGTCGCCCTGTGGGCGAACGGCCTGTCGCTCAGCTATACGGCGATCATCGGCTTCGTCGCGCTCATTGGGATCGAGATCAAGAATTCGATCCTGCTCGTCGATTTCACCGCCCAGCTGCGCGCCGAGGGCATGGCCCTGCGCCCGGCAATCGAGCGCGCGGGCGAGGTGCGCTTCCTGCCCGTGCTGTTGACGAGCGTGACGGCAATCGGCGGGCTGCTGCCGCTCGCCCTGTCGGGATCGGGGCTGTATGCGCCGCTCGCCTGGGTGATCATCGGCGGGCTGGTGTCGTCGACGCTGATGTCGCGCATCGTCACCCCGGTCATGTATCTGCTGATCGCGCGCGGCGAAGAACCGGCGGGCGGGGAACGGGCGGGCGGGCAACAGGCCGTCGCACCCGCCCCTTGACCTTTGCCGCGCCGCCCCGAAATGCGGGGGCGTGACCCGCCAACCCAATCCCGCCGCGCCGCTCGACCGCCGCAGCCTGTTGAAAGCCGGCGGTGCCGGCCTGTCGGCGCTGGCCCTGCCCTGGTATCCCGGCTGGGCGCAGCCCGTGTCGGCCGGGCTGACGACGCTGCCCGAACTGACCGGACCGGATGTCACGCTGCGCATCGCGCACCAGATGATGATGGTCGACGGGCGGCCGCGCCACGCCATCGGCATCAACGGCACCGTGCCCGGCCCGCTCATCCGCCTGCAACAGGGGCAGACGGCGCGGCTGACCGTGATCAACGATCTGGACGAGGACAGTTCGATCCACTGGCACGGCCTGCTGGTGCCGTTTCACATGGACGGGGTGCCGGGCGTCAGCTTTCCGGGCATCCCGGCCGGGGGGCGCTTCACTTATGAATTTCCGCTGATCCAGGCCGGCACCTATTGGTATCACAGCCATTCAGGCCTGCAGGAGCAGATAGGCCATTACGGCCCGCTGATCGTCGCGCCCGACGGGCCGGACCCGGTGGCGGCGGACCGGGAGCATGTGATCCTGCTGTCGGATTCAAGCCCGATCCACCCGCACATGATCATGCGCCGCCTGAAGCAGATGGGCGGATATTTCAATTACCAGAAACAGACGCTGTTCGGCCAGCTGGCCGGGCGCGACCAGAAGGCAGCCGAACGTGCGGCCTGGGGCGCGATGCGGATGGACCCGGCCGATGTCGCCGATGTGACCGGGGCAACCTACACCTATCTGGTAAACGGCCACGGCCCGGCCGAACCGTTTGCGGCGCTGTTCCACCCGGGCGAGCGGGTGCGGCTGCGCGTCATCAATGCCTCGGCGATGACCACGTTCAACCTGCGCATTCCGGGCCTCGCGCTCGACATCGTCGCCGCCGACGGGCTGGCCGTGCGCCCGGTGACGGTCGACGAGTTCCAGATCGCGGTCGCCGAAACCTATGACGTGATCGTGCGCCCGGCCGATGACCGCGCTTATGCGCTGGTCGCCGAAAGCGTCGACCGGTCGGGCATGGCGCGGGCCGTGCTCGCGCCCCGGCCCGGCGTCATGCCGGCCTTCCCGCCGCTGCGCCCCCGGCCGCTGGCGACGATGAAGGATATGGGGATGGGCGGCCATGGCGGGGGCGATCATGGCGCCGCCTGCCCGCCCGAACATGCGGCGATGGGCCATTGCAGCCCCGCCGCGCCGGCCGCACCGATGGATCATGGGATGCGCGATTTCAGCCTCGCGCCGCCCACCGTGCGCCGCACGGCGACCGTCCAGTCGATCTCGCCCATGCCGGTCGACCGCACCGGCGAGCCGGGCCAGGGGCTGGCGGATGTCGGGCACCGGGTGCTCACCTATCGCGATCTGGTCGCCGCCGCGCCCAACCCCGATCCGCGCCCGCCCGAGCGCGAGATCGAGATCCATCTGACCGGCAATATGGAACGCTATATGTGGGCGTTCGACGGCGAGAAGCTGTCCGAGGTCAAGGCCCCGATCACCTTCCGCGCCGGGGAAAGGGTGCGCGTCACGTTGGTCAACGACACGATGATGGGCCACCCGATCCATCTTCACGGCCATTATTTCGAGCTGGTGACCGGGCATGGCGACCATGCGCCGCGCAAGCATACGGTGCAGGTGCAGCCGGGCGGCAAGCTGAGCTTCGACCTTACCGCCGATGCGGTGGGCGACTGGGCGTTTCACTGCCATCTGCTCTACCACATGCATGCCGGCATGATGCAGATCGTCTCCGTCCGCCCCGATCCAGAACGCGCCGCCTGATGCCTGCCCTGATCCTGACCGCGCTGGCCGCCGCCGCCCAGCCCGTGGCGGCCACCGCCTGCCCGCCCGAACATGCGGCGATGGGCCATTGCACACCGCCAGCACCGCCCGCTGTGCCGCCCGCCGCGGCCCCCACTGTGCCGCCCTGCCCGCCCGAACATGCGGCAATGGGCCATTGCACGCCCACTGCCCCCCGCCCGAACGCCGCCGCGCCGCCGCCTGCAACCCCCGATTATGCCGACCGCATCTGGGGCGCGGAGGCGATGCGGGCGTCGCGCGCGGCGGTGCGGCACGAACATGGCGGCATGCCCTATTCGCAGCTGATGTTCGACATTGCCGAGCTACAGCTGCGCGACGGCCGCGACGGCTGGCGGATCGAAGGCGAAGGCTGGTTCGGCGGCGACATCAACCGGCTGCTCGTCCGCTTCGAGGGTGAAGGCGATCTGGGCCGCGCGGCCGAGCAGATCGAGCTACAGGCCGTCTATTCGCGCGCCATCGGGCCATATTTCAACCTGCAGGCGGGGCTGCGCCACGATGTCCGCCCCGATCCGTCGCGCACCCATGCGGTGTTCGGTATTGAAGGGCTTGCGCCATATTGGTTCGAAATCGAGGCGCTGGCATTCCTGTCGACCAAAGGCGAACTGACCGGCCGCTTCGCCGCCAGCTATGACCAGCGCCTGACCCAGCGGCTGGTGCTGCAACCGCGGGTGGAGCTGAACCTGGCCGCCGCCGCCATCCCCGAACGCGGGATCGCCGCCGGCCTGTCGGACGGTGAGCTGGATTTCCGGCTGCGCTATGAAATCGCCCGCGAATTCGCACCCTATCTGGGCGTGTCGTTCGGGCGGCGCTTCGGCCGTTTCGCCCGCAGCGCGGGTGAAGGCGGCACCGAAACCAGCATCGTCATTGGCGTGCGCGGCTGGTTCTGAAGCCCCCGCTCAGCAGCCCCACTCTCAGCAGGCCCGCCACCACCACACGCCGTCCACCGGCTCGCGCACCGCGCGCCCGGCCTGTTCGAGATGCTGGAGATGGGCGAGCGTCTCGCCGGTCGCCATGCCGAGCAATTTGTCGTCGATCGCGCGCTTGAACATCACTCCGAAGCAATCGACCGCGCGCAGCGGCCGTTCGGCAAGCCGGGCATGCAGCCGGTCGAGCGTGCGCACATGTCCGTCGGCCAGCGCATCGAGCCGGGCATGAAGGCCGGTGAACACCGCGCCATGCGCGGGCAGGACGAGCAGATCACCCGGCAGTTCGGCGCGCAGCCGGGCGATGGACGCCAGCCATTCGCCCAGCGGATCGGCCTCGGGCTCGAGGATCGAGATGGCGACGATGGAGCTGATGCGCGGCAGCACCTGATCGCCGGCGATCATCATGCCGCGCACCTCGTCGACCAGACACAGATGTTCCGGGCTGTGGCCGCTGCCGATGACCGCGCGCCAGCCGCCGCCCAGATCGTCGCCCGCCTGCACGCGCACAAACCCCTCGGGCATGCGGTGGACCGAACGGGCGAAGCTGCCCCAGCCGCGCGCGGTGGCGGTGTCGATCTGCGCCTCGGTCCAGCCGGCACCGCGCCAGGTGGCGACCGCCTCGGCCGGCGGCGCGGGGCGCGCATCGGCGCACAGCAGCCGCGCGGTCAGATATTCCCCCCGCGTCATCCACAGGCTTGTCCCGAACTTTGTGCACAGCCAGCCGGCAAGGCCGATATGGTCGGGATGCATATGGGTGCAGATCACCCGGCTGACCGGCCGGCCGCCGAGCGGCCCGGCAAGCACGTCGCGCCATGCCTGTTTGCAGGCATCGGTCGGCACGCCGGTGTCGATCAGCGCCAGCCCGTCCGCCTCCTCGACCGCCCAGACATTGATATGCCCCAGCGGCCCGCCCAGCGGCAGCCGGATCCATGACACGCCCTGGCCAAGATCGATCAGTTCACCGGGCGCGGGGGCGCGGTCGCCGAACGGATAGTCGAGCCCGCGCACCGTCGCGCGCCGGGCATGATGGTCGGCAATCGGCGGCACGCCCGCTTCGGCGTGAACGGCGAGGGGGGCGGCTGGCGGGGTGATGGGCGATGCCGGGTCGGCGGGCGGGCGGGACGGAGTCATGCTTCCCCTATCCCGCCCGCGGCCTTGCTTGTCGAGATGGACGGACGCCGCCGTCCACAGCCTCAGCGGCGGAACGGATCCTCGAACGCCGGCCGGTCGGTGGTGTCGAGTTCGCCGCGCGCGGCCGCATCGGCCTCGCGGGCGGCGCGCTCACGCTCGGCGCGCAGCTGTTCGATCAGCGCCTCGCGGTCGCCGGCCAGACGCTGGTCGGTCGGCGCCTCGATGCCCGCCGCCTTCGCCGCCTTGGCGACGATCGCGTCCAGCTCGCGCTGCGAACACAGGCCGAGCGTGACCGGATCCTTGGGCGTGATGTTGGCGATGTTCCAGTGCGTCCGGTCGCGAATCGCCGCAATCGTCGTGCGGGTGGTGCCGATCAGCTTGGAAATCGCGCCATCCGAAACTTCGGGATGGTTGCGGATGATCCAGGCGATGCCGTCGGGCTTGTCCTGCCGCTTCGACACCGGGGTGTAGCGCGGCCCCTTGGTGCGGCGGACCTGTTCCGGCCCCTTCTGGATGCGCAGCCGGTAATCGGGATTGGCCTGGCCGCGCTCGATCTCGTCCATCGTCAGTTCATGGGCGCGCACCGGGTCGCGCCCGGTCAGGCGGGTGCCGGCGGTGTCGTCGGCAATCGCCTGCACCTCAAGGATGTGCAGCCCGCAGAAATCAGCGATTTGCTGGAATGTGAGCGCCGTATTCTCGACCAGCCAGGAAGCGGTCGCGTGCGGCATCAGCGGCTGAGCCAAGGAAACCTCCGGAAACAAATAGGGCCGCCCCTTCACGGAGCGGCCGACCATGCAGCCTCCTTTTTAGTGCGCCGCGCCGCCAGTGGCAAGGACGCAAGCACGCGCGGCCTCGCAGCCGGGCTTGACCGGCCGGGATGTATCCGGTCTTGCTGCGCGCCCGCCCCCCATCTCCCGCCTGCCCGAGCGTTTGCCCCCGAGCGTTTGCCCCCGAGCGTTTGCCGATGTCCGATCCGCCCCCGCGTCCCGCCCCCGATCCGGGCGATCTGTTCGGTCCCGCCGCCGATCACGGCGCGCAGGTGGCCGGGCGCGACGCGGCGGGCGCGCCGCTGGCTGACCGGCTGCGCCCGCGCACGCTTGCCGATGTCGTCGGCCAGGATCATCTGACGGGGGCAGAGGGGGCCATCGGGCGGATGGTTGCGGCCGGGCGGCTTGCCTCGATGATCCTGTGGGGCCCGCCCGGCACCGGCAAGACCAGCATCGCCCGCCTGCTCGCCGATGCGGTCGGGCTGCGCTTTGCGGCGATCTCGGCGGTGTTTTCGGGCGTCGCCGATCTGAAAAAGGCCTTTGCCGAGGCGCGCGACCTTCGCCGCGCCGGGCAGCGGACCCTGCTGTTCGTGGACGAGATTCATCGTTTCAACCGCGCCCAGCAGGACGGATTCCTGCCCTTTGTCGAGGATGGCACCGTCATCCTGGTTGGCGCGACGACCGAGAATCCGTCGTTCGAGCTCAATGCCGCGCTGCTGTCGCGGGCGCAGGTGCTGATCCTGCACCGGCTGGATGCGGCGGCGCTCGACCTGCTGCTCGCGCGGGCCGAGGCAGGGACCGGCCGGCCGCTGCCGCTGACCGCCGATGCGCGCGCGGCGCTGATCGCCAGCGCCGATGGCGATGGTCGCTTCCTGCTCAACCAGGCCGAGACGCTGTTTTCGCTGGGTCTGCCCGAACCGCTCGATCCGGCCGCGCTGTCGGCGCTGCTCCACCGCCGGGTCGCCGTCTATGACAAGGACCGCGAGGGCCATTACAATCTGATCTCGGCGCTGCACAAATCGCTGCGCGGATCGGATCCGCAGGCCGCGCTCTATTATCTGGCGCGGATGCTGGTGGCGGGCGAAGAGCCGCTTTACGTGCTGCGCCGGCTCACCCGTTTTGCCAGCGAAGATATCGGCCTTGCCGACCCGCAGGCGCTGGTCCAGTGCATTGCCGCGCGCGACGCCTATGAGTTTCTGGGCAGCCCGGAGGGTGAGCTGGCGATCGTGCAGGCCTGTCTCTATCTGGCGACCGCGCCCAAATCCAACGCCGCCTACAAGGCGCAGAAGGCAGCGTGGAAAAGCGCCCGCGACACCGGCTCGCTGATGCCGCCCGCCCATATCCTGAACGCGCCGACCCGGCTGATGAAGGACATCGGCTATGGCAAGGGCTATGCCTATGACCATGATGCAAAGGACGGGTTTTCCGGGGCCGATTACTGGCCCGAGGGCATGGCCGCCCAGGCCTATTACCGGCCGACGCCGCGCGGGTTCGAAGCGAGGATCGCGGAACGGCTGGCCTATTGGGACGGGCTGAGGCGCGGCAAGGCTGTGGATAAGCCGGTGAAAAACAACGAGGACAGGCATGAGGATCAGGCAGGGGGCAAGTCGGGGGATGAATAGCGGGACAAGGCTGTGCGCGACGCTGGGGATAAGCCTGTGGGCATCGCTTACCGCCGCCCAGAGCCTGCCGCCGCCGCCCGCCGGGCTGAGCGAGCATCAGCGCGCCATCGCCGCCGGCTATACCGCGCTCACCCTGTGCGAAGGCGTGCTGTCGGCCGGGCGCACCCCCGAGCAGGTGGCGGCGACCGAGATGCAGGGCATCTATCCCGAATATCAGGCGCTGGCATCGGCGCTGCCCGCGCAGATTGACCCGTCGGCCCTGCGCGTCACCGTGCCGTTCGACGCAGGGCTGCCGCCGCGCATCGCCAGCTGGCGGCCGCTGACCGGCTGCACGCTCGCCCCCATCGGCCAGGCCGAAATCCCCGGCCCGGCCCCGACCGGCGATGCGCGCCCGATCCATGCCGTGCCCGCCGATCCGCGCCCCTGGCCGCTGGGCGATGCCGGAATCGCACCGCGCCCCGGCCCCGCGCTTGCCGGCCGGATCAGGGACGCACTTCAGGGCAGCTATGGCGGCGTCACCACCGGGCTGGTCGTCGTGCGCGACGGGCGCATTGTCGGCGAAGCCTATGCCGCCGGATTCGGCCCGTTCACGCCCAACCGCACCTGGTCGGTCGCCAAGAGCATCGCCGGCACGCTCACCGGCATCGCGGTGGGAGACGGGCTGCTCGACCCGGCGGCCCCCGCGCCGGTGCCCGAATGGCGCAGCCCCGGCGATCCGCGCGCGGCGATCACGCTCGATCAGCTGCTGCGTATGGCCTCGGGCCTGACCAGCGACAGCGCGGGCAACCGCACCGATGCGCTCTATTTCGGCGGCACCAGCGTCACCGAACAGGCCCCGTTCTGGCCGCTCGGCGCGCTGCCGGGCACGCGCTTCCGCTATGCCAATAACGACATTCTGCTCGCCATCCGCGCGCTCCGGGCAAAGCTGGCGGATGGCGATGTGGCGGGCTTTGCCGCGACGCGCCTGCTCGCGCCGCTCGGCCTGCGCCATACGACGCTGGGTGCCGACTGGCAGGGCAATCTGGTCTTGTCGTCGCAGGTCTGGTCGACCGCGCGCGATCTGGCCCGGCTGGGCGAGCTGTGGCGCGGCGATGGCATGTGGCAGGGCAAAAGGCTGCTGCCCGCCGGCTGGATGGCGCGGATGACCGCACCGTCCGGCCCGCAGCCCGGCAGCGGGCCCGGCTATGGCGCGACATTGTGGCTGTTCGGCCCGCAACAGGGGCTGCCCGCGGGCAGCTTTGCGGCGCAGGGCAATCGCGGCCAATATGTGATGGTCGTGCCCGCGCGCGGGCTGGTGCTGGTGCGGCGCGGCGAGGATCCGGCCGGGCGCGGGTTCGACATTGCCCGCTTCACCGCCGATGTGCTGGGCGCGCTGGCCGGCGATGGCGGCTGACGCGGCCGCCCCCCGCCCGGAGCGGTTCCGGGATTTCGTGTGCATCGACTGGTCGGGGGCGGCGGTCGCCCGGCCGCCGGGGCTGGCCGTCGCCCATGCGCGCGCGGGCAGCGCGGCCCCGGCGCTGCTCGCCCCGGCAGGCGGCTGGACGCGCCCGGCGATTCTCGACTGGCTGCTCGGCCATGCCGATGCGGGCACGCCGATGCTGGTCGGGCTGGATCTGTCGCCCGGATTTCCCTTTGCCGATCACGGGGCCTATTTCCCCGGCTGGGCCGACAGCCCGGGCGATGCGCGTTCGCTCTGGGCGCTGGTCGACCGGCTGGCGGGCGACGAGCCGCATCTGGCCGCCAACCGCTTCATCGACCATCCCGAGGCCAGCCGCTATTTCCGCCGCCATGGCCAGCCTTTGGGCGACCGGTTCGGCGCTGCTGGACGCGGGCGGCTGCGCGAGGTCGAGGCGCGGCAGCGCAGCCTCGCCCTCGCCCCGGCCAGCTGCTTCAATCTGGTCGGCGCGGCGCAGGTCGGCAAATCGAGCCTGACCGGGATGCGCCTTCTCCACCGGCTGGGCGGGCGCATCCCGGTCTGGCCGTTCGATCCGCTGCCCGACAGCGGCCCGGTGATCGTCGAAATCTATACCAGCCTTGCCGCGCGCGCCGCCGGCCTGCCCGCCGGGCGCAGCAAGCTGCGCGACGGCATCGCGCTCGACACGGCGCTGGCGCGGCTGGGCAGCGCGGCGCACACCCCCCTGCCGCGCTACACCGACCATGCGACCGATGCGATGCTGACCGCCGCCTGGCTGCGCCGGGCGGCGGGCGACGCCGCGCTCTGGCATCCGCCCGGGCTGGACGCGGTTCGCCACACCGAAGGCTGGACGTTCGGCGTCGGCTGACGCATTGGGGGGCGAAGAACGCTCACGCGACGTATCGCGGAGTGACGTGTTTGGGCCGGGTTAGCTCAGCTGGTAGAGCAACCGCCTTGTAAGCGGTAGGTCGTCGGTTCGAGTCCGACACCCGGCACCATTTCGAGTCCAAGTATCTGAGGGAATGCGGAAAAGTCTCTCAAAAGGCTGGGCCATGGACACAAACGTGTCACATACGGAGCCTTGTGAGATGCCTCCTCGCGTCCCCAACGCCAAGCAAGCCTAGCAACCCTGCAATGCTCCCGGCGTCTAAGTAGGACATTTGGTCGTCCTTCAGCGCTTTGGCTGCTCGGGCAGCGTACCTGTTCGCTTCCTTCAGGGCCGCCTCGCGAAGCGATCCTCGACCGGCTTCAAGGTCGTCGAAACACTCGGCAAGGACTAAGAGCAGAGCTGGGAGTCGCTAGGTCGACCGTGAACCGGCTCGCCGGGGACCTTGTCGAGGCCGCGGGGGAGGGGATCTGAGGCGCTAGGCCTGCTGCTCGAACCCAAATTCCTGCTTGGCCCTGCATTTTTCGGCTTGGATTTAGTCTAGCTGCCGTCGGCTTGTATTTGGCTGCCGTCGGTTTAGCCTAGAGAAAACTAAGAGGGGGGAATTCGTGCTGGACTTTGTGCTGTCCTACACCGGAGGCTTAGCAGAACAGAACGAGATCGACTTCTACGATGCCGCCCGCGCGATGATGGGCTTTCAGCGCTCGCTAGCCCTTGTCACGCATCTCGTTCTCAATGGCGAGATTATCGCCCAAGCGACCGCTCTCAAAGGCGCGCAAATCATCTCCAGTGCTCCCGAAGAGGGAAGCTGGAAAGTGGCAGCGTCAGTTGCAATTGCGATTTTCACTATCGGCTCCGTAGGACGAGACTCGCCAATTGGCTATATTACGACATCAGTATTCGACTATGTATTATTGAACAGTATGGGATTTCACGTTGATTACAATAAGACTTTTCAAGAGCAGTATCACGATTATCTATCTTCAAAGAAGATTACACCGGAGAAGCTTGACAGCCTAACAGAGAAGGTCGAGACTAGCATAGCCGATATACATCGACCGCTTTATGCATCGCAGACTGCAACGACGGGCAGGATCGAATCGATTGTGGGACACTCGGCCCCGAGGAAAATCGGGCCCGACATGAGCGTTCTGACTTACGAATATCTTTCAACGAACATCGTCTCCGACAATGAAGAAACGATCATTGGTGTCGTCTCTTCATACAACATGAATACGTTCAAGGGCCGCATCTTCGTGTACACTGAGGAACGGCCAATACCCTTTGAGTTGAACGAAGGCGCTCGGAGCCGCCGCAATATTGCTCTCATCACCGAGAGCCTCAGGGCCAACGCGTCCGGCACAGACGAGCATGAAGGGATCATCGAGATGCGGGGATACCGGGTCGAGTCGAAGTCCGGGCGGCTCAAGCTTGTGCGGGTGGTGGCCGTCGGCGATGGAACCGGGCGCGATCTCTTCTAGCTTGCGTGTCACGTACGACTATCACGTGCTAGCTCGGTTGAGGCCTCACCCCCCTCTGAGAGAACGCGTTTCAGGAACAGTCCGACACCCGGCACCATCATCGCCAATCGCGCCCCGCCCCCCGTGCCGGCTCAGCGCCGGGTGAGGCGGAGCAGGCGGCCCTGCGACCCTTGCGCGCCGTCTTCGAGCAGCCACAGCGCGCCATCCGGCCCTTCCTCGACCTCGCGGATGCGCGCACCCATGTCCCACTGGCTGCCCTTCTGGGCGTTGGTGCCGTCGACATCGACGCGGATCAGCGCCTTGCTCGACAGGCCGCCGATGAACAGGTCGCCGCGCCATTCCGGCCACATCCGCCCCGAATAGGCGATCAGCCCGCCCGGCGAGATTGCCGGATTCCACCAGACTTTGGGCGCTTCGAAACCGTCGCCGGGCTGGTGATCGGGAATGTCGCGGCCGTCATAATGGTCGCCGTTCGACACGCGCGGATAGCCGTAATTGCGCCCGGGCAGGACGAGATTGACCTCGTCGCCGCCCTTGGGGCCCATTTCCTGCTGCCACAGATTGCCGCGCGCATCGAAGGCGAGGCCGAGCAGGTTGCGATGGCCATAGGACCAGACCGCCGGGTGAAAGCCCTTGGCCGCCAGCGGATTGCCCTTGGCCGGGGTGCCGTCGTCATTGAGGCGCAGCACCTTGCCCAGCGTCGCCGCCGGATCCTGTGCCGGATCGAATTTCTGCCGTTCGCCATTGGTGAAGAACAGCTTGCCGTCGGGCGCAAAGGCGATGCGGCCCGAAAAATGGCCATTGCCTTCGACATAGGGGGTGGCGCGGAAAATCACCTCGACCTTGTCGAGCCGGGGCGTCCCCGCCTCCTCCAGCCGGCCGCGCGCCAGCACGACGCCCTTGGCACCCGCTTCATTCTGCTCGACATAGCTGAAATAGACGAGCCGGTTGGCGGCGAAGCGCGGATGCAGCACGACATCGTGCATCCCGCCCTGCCCGCCGGTCGCCACCGCCGGCACCCCGGCAAGCGCGGTGCGCGACTGGCCATCGGCGGCAACGAGCAGGATCTGCCCGGCCTTTTCGGTGACGAGCATCCGCCCATCGGGCAGGAAGGTCATTGCCCAGGGCGCGTCGAAATCGGCGACCGGCGTGACCGTGAACGGCGCGGCGGCCGCCGGCTCCTGCGCCTGGCCGGAACAGGCGATGGTGAGCAGCGCGGCCCCGGCGACGGGCGCGAGGCGGCGGCGGACGATCGGCAGAAACGCGGGCGACAGCGATGCGGGCAATGACATGGATGAGATCCTCGATTCCGGCGTGAACCCTGGTGCGACAGCCCCCGGCACGACACGGCGGGGCCGCCGCCCGGATGCTTGAACGCGCGACGACGCCAGTAGCGCCTTTGCACCCTGCCGCCAATCGGCCCGTCCCGCGACAAAGCCCACTTGTCCGCGCGGGCGTTCGGGCGTATATGGCGTCATATTCCTCGACATCGGTAACGACGTTGAGGCCGGGTTCCCACGGAACTCCGGCACATATCCCCGTGCATGGCCATCCCGGCCCGACTGGAGCGCAAGTGACCGATATCGCCGCCCTGACGCAGTTGATCGAACCCGAGGCCAAGGCCCTGGGATTCGAACTGGTGCGCGTGGCGATGATCGGCGGCACGTCGGACCCGACCCTGCAGGTGATGGCCGAACGCCCGGACACGCGCCAGCTGACCATCGACGATTGTGCGGCACTGTCGCGGCGGCTGTCGGACATGCTCGACGCCACCGACCCGATCGAACAGGCCTATCGGCTGGAAGTCAGCTCGCCGGGGATCGACCGGCCGCTCACCCGGTTGCGCGACTTTGCCGACTGGGCCGGGCATGAGGCGCGGATCACGCTCAGCGAGCCGCTTGACGGGCGCAAGCAGTTTCAGGGCGTGCTGGCGGGCGTGGACGGCGACACGATCCGGGTCGACCTCGGCCCGCGCGGCCAGGCGCTGCTGCCCTTTTCCGGTCTCAAGACCGCCAAGCTGGTTTTGACCGACAGGCTGATTGCCGCCACCGCGCCGCTGAGCGCGGACGGCGTCGATACAATCCAGGTAGAAGGATAGGTTAGACGATCATGGCCACCGCTATCTCCGCCAACAAGGCCGAGCTGCTTGCCATCGCCGATTCGGTCGCGCGTGAAAAGCTGATCGACAAGGCCATCGTCATCGAGGCGATGGAAGACGCCATCCAGCGCGCGGCCAAGAACCGTTACGGCGCGGAAAACGACATCCGCGCCAAGCTTGATCCCAACAGCGGCGATCTACGGCTGTGGCGCGTCGTCGAAGTGGTCGAGGCGGTCGACGATTATTTCAAGCAGGTGTCGGTTGCCGACGCGCAGAAGCTGGAAAAGGGCGCGAAGGTCGGCGACTTCATCGTCGATCCGCTGCCGCCGATCGAGTTCGGCCGCATCCAGGCGCAGGCGTCGAAGCAGATCATCTTCCAGAAGGTCCGCGACGCCGAGCGCGAGCGCCAGTTCGAAGAGTTCAAGGGCCGGGTCGGCGAGATCATCACCGGCGTCGTCAAGCGGGTCGAGTTCGGCCATGTCGTCGTCGATCTGGGCCGCGCCGAAGGCGTGATCCGCCGCGACCAGCAGATCCCGCGCGAAGTGGTGCGCGTCGGCGACCGCATCCGTTCGCTGATCCTGCGCGTGATCCGCGAGAATCGCGGGCCGCAGATCTTCCTGTCGCGCGCCCATCCGGACTTCATGAAGAAGCTGTTCGCGCAGGAAGTGCCCGAAATCTACGACGGCATCATCGAGATCAAGGCCGCCGCCCGCGATCCGGGCAGCCGCGCCAAGATCGGCGTGATCAGCCATGACGGGTCGATCGACCCGGTCGGTGCCTGTGTCGGCATGAAGGGCAGCCGCGTGCAGGCGGTCGTCCAGGAAATGCAGGGCGAAAAGATCGACATCATCCCCTGGTCGCCCGACACCGCGACCTTCGTCGTCAACGCGCTCCAGCCGGCCAATGTCAGCCGCGTCGTCATCGACGAGGAAGAGGACCGGATCGAAGTCGTCGTCCCCGACGATCAGCTGAGCCTGGCGATCGGCCGGCGCGGGCAGAATGTCCGCCTCGCCTCGCAGCTGACGGGCAAGGCGATCGACATCATGACCGAGACGGATGCGTCCGACAAACGCCAGCGCGAGTTCGCCGAGCGGTCGGAGACGTTCCAGAACGAGCTGGACGTCGACGAGACGCTCGCCCAGCTGCTGGTCGCCGAAGGCTTCACCACGCTCGAGGAAGTCGCCTATATCGAGCAGGACGAGATCGCGACCATCGAAGGCTTTGACGAAGAACTGGCCGCCGAGCTGCAAAGCCGCGCCCAGGAAGCGCTCGAGCGCCGCGAGGAAGCGAATCGCGAAGAGCGTCTGGCGCTGGGCGTCGAGGACGCGCTGGCGGCGATCCCGCACCTGACCGAAGCGATGCTGGTCACGCTCGGCAAGGCGGGGATCAAGACGCTCGACGATCTCGCCGATCTCGCCACCGACGAGCTGGTCGCCCGCCGCCGCGCCGAACCGCGCCGCCGCAACAACGACCAGCCGCGCGAACAGGACAAGGGCGGGATCCTCGCCGATTATGGCCTGAGCGAGGAACAGGGCAACGAGATCATCATGGCGGCCCGCGCCCATTGGTTCGAAGGGGAGGACGCGGTTGCGGACACTTCCCAATGAGACGCCTGAGCCGAAGCTGACGGATACGCCGCGCGGCTCCCGCCGCGCGGCGGCCGATGCCGAACGCAAATGCATCCTGACCGGCCAGCGGGCGGACAGGACCGGTCTGGTGCGCCTCGCACTCGGGCCGGACGGGCAGGTGCTGCCCGATGTCCGCGCCAAGGCCCCGGGCCGGGGTGCGTGGATCAGCGCGGACCGCACGATCCTTGACGGCGCGGCGGCGCGCGGGCGGCTGGAACAGGCGCTGGCGCGGGCATTTCGCCAGGGCCGCATCGGCGTGCCCGACGATCTTGCCGACCGCATCGCCAGCCAGCTTGAGCGCGCCGCGCTCGACCGGCTGGGGCTGGAAGCGCGCGCCGGCACGGTCCTGACCGGATCAGAGAGAATCGAGACGGCGGCGCGGCAGGGCCGCGTCGCGCTGCTGCTCCATGCCCGCGACGCCGCCGCAGACGGCAGCCGCCGGCTCGATCAGGCGCTGCGCGTCGGGTCCGATGCCGAAGGCAGCACGCTGAAAGGACTCGTAATCGCGGCCCCGCGCGCCATATTGTCGGCAGCGCTCGGGCGCGAAAATGCCGTGCATGTCGGCGTGGTCGACACGGGTGCCGCCCGGCGCATCGGCGAAGCGCTCGACCGCTGGCACGCATTTATCGGATTTGGTTTGAGGGATGAGCCTTGCGAAACCGCCTCGCAAGGTCCAATCGCGGCCGGGGCGCCTGATGGCGCACCGGCTGCTGCGGCGGCGAATGAAGGGTTGTGACGGGTTCATGAGCGACATCGACAACAAGGACAAGCCGAAGCTGGGCGCGCGCGCGCCGCTGGGCCTCAAGCGCACGGTCGAGACCGGCAAGGTCAAGCAGAGCTTCAGCCATGGCCGCTCGAACACCGTCGTGGTCGAGGTCAAACGCCGTCGCGTCCTCGGCCGGCCGGGCGAGGTCGAACAGCCCGAGGCCCAGTCGCCGGCCCCCGCGCCCGCCCCGGCCCCTGCCCCCGCCCCGCAGGCAGCCGCGCCCGCCGCGCCGCGCCCGCAGGCGGCACCAGCCCCCGCGCCTGCGCCCGCACCGCGCCCGCCGGTCGGCCGGCCGATGACCGCGATGGAGCGGCGCGAGCAGCAGGAACGGCTGCTGCGCGAGGCCGAGGAAGCGCGCCTGACCGCGCTTGAGGAAGCGCGCCGCCGCGAGGAGCAGGAGCGTCAGGCGGCGAGCGAGGAAGAACGCCGCCGCGCCGAGGAAAATCGCCGCGCCGAGGAAGAAGCACGCCAGCGTGCCGAGGAAGAAGCGCGCCGCGCCGCCGAAAGCCCGGCCCCGGCTGCCGCTCCCGCCGCCAGCGAAGCGGCGCCGGCCCCCGCCGCACCGATCAACGCCGCTCCGACCAACGCCGCACCGGCCAGCGCCGCCCCGGCCGGCAGCGAGCTCAAGGCCGAGCGCCCCGCCGCGCCGCCGCCGCGC
>NZ_JAPFGX010000038.1:0-26954 GCF_059803575.1 Sphingomonas sp. URJC2 | reverse complement strand
CCGCCTGCCGCCGCTGGCCGCGCTCGGCCAGCTCTGGGCGCAGCCTGCCGTGCGCCGCAGCGCGCCGGCCATCGGGATCGCCGGGCTGATCGGTTCGGCAGCGCTGGCCTGGGCGCTGATGGCCGCACCGCCACAAAAGACGCTGTTTTCGGGCCTTGCCGATGCCGACAAGGCGGCGGCGGTCGAGGCGCTCGAACAATCGGGCATCGCCCACCGCATCGATCCCGCCACCGGCACGCTGACCGTGGCCGAGGATGATTATTACCGGGCGCGGATGCTGCTTGCCGCGCAGAATCTGCCCAAGGCGGATCCCGGCGGCTATGCGCTGCTCGATCAGCTGCCGATGGGCGTCAGCCGCGCGGTCGAGGGCGAAAGGCTGCGCCAGGCGCGCGAGACCGAACTCGCCCGCTCGATCCGCGAGATCGAGGGCGTGACCGATGCCCGCGTCCATCTGGCGATGCCCGAAGCAAGCGTGTTCGTGCGCGACAGCGCCCAGCCATCCGCCTCGGTGATCGTCCGGCTGGCGGCGGGCCGCGCGCTTGCCGATGCGCAGGTGCGCTCGATCATCAATCTCGTCGCCTCGTCGGTGCCCGGCATGAAGCCCGAGGCGGTGACCATCGTCGACGGCGCGGGGACATTGCTCAGCAAGCCCGCCGGAGCGGCGCTGGCCGCAACCGATGAGCGGCTGGAGTTCCAGCGTCAGGTCGAAAGCAAATATCGCACCCAGATCGCCCAGTTGCTCACCCCGCTGGTCGGCGCGGGCAATTTCACCGCCGAGGTGCAGGCCGAGGTCGATCTGTCGGAAACCCAGGCGACGCGCGAGGCCTATGGCAAGCAGGGCGCGCTGCGCGCCGAACAGGGGCAATGGACCGGCAATCAGGCCGAACCGCCTGTTGCCGGCGGCATCCCCGGCACGCTGTCGAACACGCCGCCGCCGGCTTCCGAACTCCGTGCCGGGGCGCAGCCCCAGCCGGCGGCCGGCACGGCCCCGCCGCCTGCCGCGCCCGTTGCGCCCGCCGTCAAGCAGACCGACCAGTTCGCCCGGTCCTATGAGCTTGACCGCGAAGTGTCGGTGACGCGCGCCGCGCCCGGCGCGATCCGCCGCCTGTCGGTCGCGGTCGTGCTGCGCGATCCCGAAGGTGGCCGGCCGCGCAGCGCGCAAGAGCTGCGCCAGCTGACCGATCTGGTCCGCGCCGCTGTCGGTTATGATGCCGGCCGCCGCGATCAGGTGGCGGTGCTGTCGCGCCGCTTTGCCGGGCCGGAGGCGGCGGCGACGCCGTTCTGGGAGGCGGGCTGGTTTCCGGTCGTCGCCCGCCAGGGCACGGCGCTGATCGTCGCGCTGCTTGTCCTGCTGCTTGGCGTGCGGCCGCTGCTTAGGCTGATCCAGCGGCCGCGCCGCGCCGCCGAGCCGGTGCCGGCCGCGCCTGCCGCTGCCGCGCCCACCGCCGATCCGGCCGCCGATCTGGCGCTGATCGATACTGCCGCCGGCTATCAGGACAAGGTCCGGCTGGTGCGCGACTTTACCCGCGAAAATCCGCAGCGCGCGGCGCTTGCCGTGCGCGACATGATCCGTTCCGACCAAAGGGCCGAGGCATGACCCAGATTTCCCCCAGCAACGCGCCGCGCGGTTTTTCCGGCGTCGAAAGGGCGGCGGTGCTGATGATGCTCGTCGGCGACGAGGAAGCGGCGGCGATCCTCAAAAAGCTCGATCCCGACGAGGTCCGCCGGCTGGGCAAGGCGATGTTCGCCGTTGCCGATGTCGCCGAGCCGCAGGTTGCCGCCGTGCTCGACGATTTTGTCGCCCGCGCGCGCAGCTGTTCGGCCATCGGCTTTGATCCGCGCCCGCAGATCGAAACGATGATGACCAAGGCGCTCGGCCCCGAACGCGCCGACACCGTGCTGTCGCGCATCACCCCGCGTGAAGAGGCGTGCGCGATCGAGATGCTCGACTGGCTGGAGCCGGAGGACATGGCGGCGCTGCTGCGCGACGAGCATCCGCAGGTCGCCGCCGTGCTGCTTGCCAATGTCGATCCGGCGGTGGCGGCGCAGGTGATCGAGCATCTGCCCGAACCGATGCAGCCCGATGTGCTGCACCGGATCGCGACGCTCGGCCCGATTTCGCCCGATGCGCTCGCGATGCTGCGCGACCTGCTGGCGCGCCGCCCGGGGCTGGGCGCGCCGGGCCTGCCGCTTGGCGGCACGCGCGAGGCGGCGGCGATCATGAACAAGGCGCGGGCCGGGGTCGAACAGCGGGTGATGCCGCGCATCGCCAAGATCGACCGCGAGACCGCGCGGCGCATCGAGGAGGAGATGTTCGTGTTTGAACATCTGCTCGACCTTGATCCCAAGAGCCTCGGCACGCTGCTGCGCGCGGTCGACAGCGATGTGCTGGTGCTGGCGCTGCGCGGGGCGGACGAGGATGCGCGCGCGATCTTCCTGTCTGCGATGTCGCAGCGCGCCGCCGATACGGTGCGCGACGAAATCGATGCGCGCGGCCAGGTGCGGCTGAGCGATGTGCTCGACGCGCAGCGCCAGATGCTGGCCACCGCCCGCCGCCTTGCCAAGGAAGGCGCGATCCGCCTCGGCAACCAGTCCGACGATTATGTCTGACCGGTTCGCGCGCGCCCGCGCCGTCGATGCCGGGGCGCTGGGCGCGGCGATGGCCACCATGCATTCGGGCTTTGCGCCCGGGCTGGCGACGCCCGCCGATGCGGCTCCCGCGCCCGACGACCCGGCCCCCGCGCCGCGCCATTTCCGCCCCGCCGCGCCGGGTGCGCGGCCGACCGCGGGCTGGGACCCGTTCGACCCGATGGGCGATGGCCGGTTCGGCCCGCGTGCCGCCGAGGCCCCGCCCGCTCCGGCGCAACCTGTCGAAATCGACGCCGGGGCGATCCGGGCCGAGGCCTTTGCCGCCGGGCTGGCGGCCGGGCGTGCCGAAGCCGCCGCAGCCGGGGCGACCGGCGCGGCGCTCACCGCCATTGCCGACCGGCTTGGCGAGATGGCGGCGCTCGACCGCGTCCGGCTTGGCGAAATGCTGCGCGCGACCGTCATCCATCTGTGCACCCAGATTGTCGGCGAAGCGGTGCCGCCCGCCGCGCTCACCGCCGCGCGGATCGCGACGGCGGCGGCGCTGATCGTCGACCGCACGGCCCCGGCCGTGCTGCGCCTCAACCCCGAAGATGCGGTGGCAATCGCCGGCCAGCTGCCGCCCGGCCTGAGCGTGACCGGCGATGCGGCGCTGGCGCGCGGGGCCTTTGTCATCGAAACGCGCGACGGCGACATCAGCGACGGGCCGGACCAGTGGTTGGCCCGGCTGTACGCCGCGCTCGACGCCGTGCCGCTTGGCCCCGCCACCGCATGAGCCTCCAGCACCATGCCGAGGCGTGTCTGGACGCGCTTGCCATCGATCTCGCGCTCGCGCCCGACCGGGTCGGGCGGCTGGTCGCCTATGACGGGCTGCTGATGGAAGCGCGCGGGCTGGCGCTGCCGGTCGGCACCGTCTGCCGGATCGGCGCGGGCCAGGCCGCGGTCGAGGCCGAGGTGATCGGCTTTCGCGGCGGCAATCTGCTGATGATGAATCTGGGCGGGCCGGCGGCGCTGCTGCCCGATGCGCCGGTCAGGCCGCTTGGTCCGCCGGGGGCGGCGCAGGTCGGCCGGGCGCTGCTTGGCCGGGTGATCGATGGCAGCGGCCAGCCGATCGACGGCCTTGGCCCGATCCGCAGCGATGCGCGCTGGCCGCTGGCCGGGCGGATGCAGAACCCGCTCGACCGCGCCCGCGTCACCCGCCCGCTCGATGTCGGCGTGCGCGCGATCAACGGGCTGTTGACCATCGGCCGCGGCCAGCGCGTCGGCATCATGGCCGGATCGGGCGTCGGCAAATCGGTGCTGCTCGGCATGATCGTGCGCGCGGTTGCGGCCGATGTCGTCGTTGTCGGCCTGATCGGCGAGCGCAGCCGCGAGGTCAGCGATTTTCTGGAAACCAAGCTGGCCGGCGCGGCGCGCGCGCGTGCGGTGGTGGTCGCGGTGCCCGCCAACCATTCCCCGGTGCTGCGCATCCGCGGCGCGATGCGCGCGACCGCGATTGCCGAGGCCTATCGCGCCGAAGGGCTGAATGTGCTGCTGATCATCGACAGCCTGACCCGCGTCGCCCATGCCGGACGCGAAATCGGGCTGGCGCTGGGCGAGCCGGCGTCGGCGCGCGGCTATCCGCCCTCGGCCATCGCCATGCTGCCCGGGCTGATCGAACGGGCCGGGGCCGATGCCCATGGCCCGGGCGCGATCACCGCCATCTACACGGTGCTTGCCGATGGCGATGACGGGCAGGACCCGGTGGTCGACAGCGCGCGCGCGATCCTTGACGGGCATATCGTGCTGTCGCGCGCGCTTGCCGAACGCGGCGTCTATCCGGCGATCGATCTCGGCCCCTCGGTCAGCCGGGTGATGACCGACATTGCCGATCCCGCGCATGTCGCCGCCGCGCGCGCGCTGCGCCGCCACCTCGCGACATATGAGGAAAATCGCGACCTGATCCTGATGGGGGCGTATCGCGGCGGTGCCGATCCGGCGATCGATGCCGCGCTCGCTTATCACCCGGCCATTCTCGACTATCTGGCGCAGGATGCCGACCAGCGCGTCGGCCTCGACGATGCGGTTGCCGAGCTGGTCGGCGTGTTCGGCACACCCTGATGGCGCGCGACCCCCGGCGGCTCGCCCGCATGCTGCGCGTCCGCACCGTCGCCCGCGATCTTGCCCGCGCCGATCAGCTGCGCGCCGCCGAACAGCAACATGCCGCCACCGATCTTGCCGCCCGGCTCGATGCGCTGCACCACGCGGTCGGGCCGCAGACCGGCATGGCCGGGGGGCTGGGGCTGGGCGCAGCGGCATTTTATCGCGGCCGGCTGGCCGATGGCCGGATCGAGGCCGCGCGGCGGATCGCCGCCACACGCGCCGCGCATGACGCCGCCCGGCTGGCCGCCGAGGCCGCGAACCGCGACCGTCAGGCGGTCGAAAAACTGCTCGACCGCGCCCGCGCCGAACGCGCCACCGCCGAGGCCCGCGCGCTTGAAGATCTGCCGCCTGCCCCGCGTCCTTCACCGCGTCTGGCACGGACCTTGCGGAACAGCGGCTGACACCAGCCAGCCGGACCAGACCTGCCGATGACCAGCATTTCCCTCGGCCCCAGCCCCGCGCCGCACACCAAGGCGCTGCCGCCCGCGCCCGCCGATCCCGCCGCTGCCGATCCGGGCGGCGCGCCCGGCTTTGCCGCGCTGATCGGCGGCATCACGCGGGCGTCGCTGCCGGCACCGGCCGGCCAGGATTTGCCGGACGGGCGGCAGGATGCTGCCGCCGGGCCGGGATGTGCGCTTGCCGACCTGCCGGTGCTGCCGGGCTTTGCCCCGTTGCCCGGTGCCGTGCCCGATGGGGCCGAGGGCGGGGACGCGCCCGAACAGGCCGGCCCTAGCGCGCGGACGCGCGGGCGGCTGATCCTGCTCGATCCGCTCGCCCTGCCGCCGATGCTCCAAATGCCTCAGCCGCCACTGGCTCCGCTGCCAGCGCTGCCTGCCCTGGCGCGGGCTGGGTTGCCCGGCGATCCGGTGGCCCAGCCCCTCGGTCAGGCGGCCGTTCCGCCAGTCGGTCAAGGGAGCGCGCAGCCGGGCGTGCCGGGTTCGGCCCCTACAGCTGCCGCGCCGCCACTGCCCGCGACCGCCGCACCCGTCATGCCGGGGGCGTTGGCCATGCCGGGCGGCCCCGCGACCGATGGTGCCGCCGCTGTGGCGCTGCCCGCCGCCGACCGGGCGGGTGGGCCGTTGCTGTCGGGCCGCGCGCTGCGGGCCGCACGGCTCGGGCCCGATCCGCTGCGCGACGCCGCGCCGGATGGTCCAAAGCCGGCGATTGCCGCCGGTCAGAGCATTGGCGGAACCTCTGCCCCATTGCCCGACACCGGGGCCGCTGCCCCGGCAGCGCCCGCGCCGCTTCCGCCGCCCCTGCTGCCGGGCGCTGCGGCGGCGGCAGCGCCGGTGCGCGCGCCCGAACCCCAGATCGACACCGGGCGGAATGACTGGATGCAGGCGATGATCGCCCAGATCACCGACAGCCAGGCCGAAGGCGGCGCGCGGGCGGCGCGCATCCGGCTGCTGCCCGATGCGCTGGGCGCGGTCGATATCCGCATCGTCGAGCGCGGCGACGGCATGCATGTCGAGCTGGCGGCGGACACGCCGCAGGCGCGCGCGCTGCTCGCCGATGCCCAGCCAAGGCTGCACGAGCTGGCCGAGGCGCGCGGGCTGCGCCTTGCCCAGTCGAGCATCGATGCCGCGCTGTCGGGCGGTCCGTTCGGCCAGTCCGGCCAGCGTCAACCGCCGCAGGAGCCGCCATCCGCCCCCCCGCCGCCGCGCCGCGCCGCCGCCCGGCCCGCGGCATCGGCACGCGCCGACCGCATCGCCTGAACATCCCCCTCCGCCTGCAACAAGGAGCCTGATCCGCCATGGCCAGTGCCGCCCCGCCGCCCACCCCCAAACGCCGTTCGCCGCTGCTGCTGATCGGCGGCATGATCCTGCTCGCCGGGATCGGCGCGGGGGGCACCATGTTCCTGATGACGTCAGGGCTGGTCGGCGGCAGGCCGGGCGTCGCCGCGCCCGCCGGGCCGCAGCTGGTGCCCAAGGGCATGCGCGCCGATGCCGAAACGCCGGCCGAGACTGCGCCCGCCCCCGGCGCGCCCAAATATGAATCGACCTATTTCCAGCTGGAGCGGGAGTTCACCTCCAACCTCAAGGACAGCGCCCATCTGATCCAGGTCGGGCTGGCGGTCGCGACCAATTACGACCAGCGCGTCATCGACAATCTGAAGACGCATGAAATGGCAGTGCGCTCGGCGGTGCTGCTGACTTTGGGCGAGACCGATGAGGAACAGGTGTTCACCGCCGCCGGCAAAAAGGATCTGCAGCAGCGGCTCGCCCGCGCGATCAACGCGACGCTTAAGGAAAAGGAAGGCTTTGGCGGCGTCGGTAACGTCTATTTTACCAATTTTATCGTTCAGTAACCATCTAGATGGCTGAAAAACCCGCCTTTGCTGACAATGCCCGTGCACGGGGCGCGCCTGATCGGGCTGATCCCGTCCGGGCCAGCCATGCCGACACGCTGGCCGGGGCCGGGCAGCGTTCGCCGGGCGATCTGGCGGCGCTGGCGCGGGTCAATCAGCGGCTGGCGCGCGGGCTGCGCGGGCTGTTCGAGCCGATGCTGCGCCGTCCGGTGCGGATCGAGGCGGAGCCGGTGGCCAATGCCCGGTTCGATGCCTATCGCGACGCGCGTGGCGGCGGGCTGGCCTGTGCGGTGCCGATCGCGATGGCACCGCTCGACCGCGAGCTGGTGCTGATGCTCGATGGCGGCTTTGTCAGCCAGCTGGTCGATCTGTATTTCGGCGGCCCCGGTGCGCTGCCTGCCGCGCCCCCGGCCGAGTTCAGCCCGGCGGCCGAGGCGATGGCCGCGCGGCTGGCGGGCGGCATTGCCGGCCAGCTGCGCACCGCCTGGGCCGAGCTTGCCGGGATCGATTTCACTGCCGGGCGGATGGAGGCCAATCCCGCCATGCTCGCGGCGATCGAGCCTGATGAACGCGTGCTCGTCACCCGTTTTGTCCTGACCATCGGCGCGGCGCGGCCGGTTGCGCTCGACCTCATCTATCCGGTCGCCGCGCTGAAGCCGGTGGCCGGCCTGTGGTCGTTGCGCGGCGCGCGCGCGCGCCCGGCCGCCGATCCGGCCTGGCTGGCGGGTCTTGCCCGCGTGGTGATGGATGTGCCGCTGCCGGTGCGCACCGTGCTCGCCGAGCCGGTGGTGCCGCTCGCCCGGCTGCTCACGCTCAAGCCCGGCGATGTGATCCCGATCAGCTTTGGCCCCGATGTGCCGGTGCTGGTTGCCGACAGCCTGTTCGCGCGCGGCGCGGTGGGGGCGGCCAATGGCCGTGCCGCCGTCCGCCTCAGCCGTCTTCAAACCCCGCCCGATCAACACCTTGCCCATGAGGATCAGCCATGAACGATATGAACCGCGCGGGCCTGCCGGTCGATGGTGCCGTGGCCGCCAATCTGCGGCTGTTGCAGGATGTGGATGTGCGCCTGTCGGTCGAAGTCGGCGGGGCGAACCTCAAGCTGCGCGAGCTGCTCGCGCTTGGCGAGGCGAGCGTGGTCGAGCTCGACCGCCATGCCAATGAACTGCTCGACATCCGCGTCAACGGCACGCTGATCGGCCGGGGCGAGGTGGTGACGGTCGGCGACCGGTTCGGCATCCGCATCGCCGAGCTGGCCGATCCGGCGGCTGCCGGGCTGGCCGGGGGCGCGGCGCTGTGATCGGCACCTATCTGCTCAAGCTGGCGCTGCTGCTGCCGCTGGTCTGCGGGCTGCTGGTGCTGTGCCTGTGGGCGTGGCGCAAGCTGGAAACGCGGCTGCCGGGGCTGCCGGGCAACCGGATGATCGCGGTCAGGGAAACGATGATGATCGCGCCGGGCCTGCGGCTCGCGGTCATCGATTTCGAGGGCGAGCGGCTGCTCGTCTCGGTCGGGCGCGGCGGCGTGACGTTGGTGACCAAGGCCGGCGGTGCGGCCGGGGCGGAGACCGCCCATGGCTGAGCGGATGCGCCGGCGTCCGGCGGCGCTTCTTGCCGCCACCCTGTTGTTCGCGGCCCCCGCGCTGACGGGTGCGGCCCCGGTGCTTGCCCAGACGGTTGCTCCGGTTTCAGCTCCCGCCGTCCCGGCGCGCCCGGGCGCGCCCGAGGCGCTTGACCGCGCGCTCGCCGATATCGGCAGCAGCGGCGGCCGGGCGAACACGGGCGGCGAGGCACCGCTGTCGCTGTCGCTCCAGATCCTGATCATCATGTCGCTGCTGACGGTGCTGCCGTCGCTGCTGCTGATGATGACCAGCTTCACCCGCATCATCATCGTGCTGTCGATCCTGCGTCAGGCGCTGGGGCTGCAGCAGACGCCGCCCAATCAGGTGCTGATCGGCCTGTCGCTGTTCCTGACCCTGTTCGTGATGTCCCCGGTGCTGTCGCAGGTGAATGCGCAGGCCGTCGAACCCTATGCCGCCGGGCGCATTCAGGCGTCAGAGCTGATCCGCCGGTCGGGCGACGTCATGCACGGCTTCATGATCAAGCAGACGCGGGTCAAGGACCTGCAGATGTTCTCGACGCTGGCCAAGAAGGGGCCGTTCGCGCGGCCTGCCGACATTCCCTTTTCCATCGCCCTGCCGGCCTTCGTGACGTCGGAGCTGAAGACCGCGTTCCAGATCGGGTTCCTGATCTTTCTGCCGTTCCTGATCATCGATCTGGTGGTGGCAAGCGTGCTGATGGCGCTGGGCATGATGATGCTGTCGCCGACGATCATCTCGCTGCCGTTCAAGCTGCTGCTGTTCGTGCTCGTCGATGGCTGGGCGCTGACCATGGGGTCGCTTGCCAACAGTTTCGTCGGCTGACGGGGGGGGCGGATCGGTGGACGCATCCTATTTCATCGGCGTCGGGCGCGAGGCGATGTGGGTGCTGGCGCTTGCCGCCGCGCCGATCCTCGTGCCTGCGCTGCTGGCCGGGCTGCTGCTCGGCATGGTGCAGGCGGCGACCTCGATCAACGAGGCGACCCTGTCGTTCGTGCCCAAGCTGGTCGTGGTCGGGCTGTCGATCGCGATTTTCGGCGGGCTGATCCTCGGCCTGATCGGCGATTTCACCGTGTCGATCTTCGAACGCATTCCGGAACTGGTGCGCTGACATGCTCGGCCTCGGCCTGCCGATGGTCGAACCGGCGCTGTTTTCGCTGCTGTTCGTGATGGTGCGCGTCGGTGCGGCGTTCATCGCCGCGCCGGTGTTCGGCGCGGTCGCCGTGCCGCTGCCGGTGCGGATCATCCTCGCCGGAGCAATCGCCGTGCTGGTGACCGGCCATGCCCCGGTCGCGGCGCCCGCGGCGGTGTTTTCGGCGCTGACCCTGGTGCAGGTGATGCAGGAGGCGCTGGTCGGGCTGGCGCTCGGCTTCGTGCTGCAGATCGCCTTTGCCGGGCCGCTGGTGGCGAGCGAGGCGCTGGGCGGCGTCATGGGGCTGAGCTTTGCGACCTCCATCGATCCGCAGGCCGGCACCTCCAGCCCCGCGCTCGGCCAGTTCCTGACCATCGTGATGACGCTGCTGTTCCTCGCGCTCGACGGGCATTTGCTGCTCGTCGATCTGGTGGTGCGCAGCTATGGTGTGCTGCCGCCCGGCGATGCGTGGCTGAAGCCCGCGCAGCTGCGCGACATCGCGATGTTCGGCGGCCATGCCTTTGCCGCCGGGCTGCTGCTGGCGCTGCCGGTCGGCTTCACGCTGCTCAGCCTCAACATCATCGTCGGGATGCTGTCGCGCTCGGCCCCGGCGCTCAACCTGTTCGCGGTCGGGCTGCCCGCCAGCCTCGCCACCGGGCTGGTCGCGCTCGCCATCGCCTTTCCCGCGATGGGCGAGCAGATGGGCCAGATCGTGCGCGAGGGGCTGGCGGCGGCCAGTTCATTGGTGCTCGGCCGATGAGCGCGGAGACGGCGGGCGAAAAGACCGAAGCGCCAACCCCGAAAAGACAGCGCGACGCCGCCGACAAGGGCGAGGTGCTGCGCAGCCGCGAGCTGGCGACGGCGGCGGTGGTGCTGGGCGGGGTCGCCTGGCTGGCGCTGGCGGGGCCGGCGCTGGTCGAGGCGCTGAAGGCGGTGCTGCGCGACTCGCTCGCCTTTGGCCGGGGGGACATTGCCGATTTCGCGCCCTGGCGGCCGCTGCGCGCGGCGCTGCTGGTTCTGGCACCGTCGCTTGCCGGGCTGTTTGCGCTGACCATGATCACCGGCATCGCCGCGCAGGCCGGGCTGGGCGGCGCGCGCTTCAACCCCGCGCTGATGGGGTTCAAGGCATCGCGCATCAATCCCGCCGCCGGGCTGAAACGGATGTTCGGCACTCAGGGGCTGATCGAACTGGGCAAGGGGCTGCTCAAGGTCGCGCTGCTGGGCGGGATCGGCGCGTGGATGCTGCTGGGCATGAAGGGGCTGGCGCTCGGCCTGCCGGCGGCGGCGCTCGGCCCGGCGGTGGCGGCGCTTGGCGGCAGCTTCGTCACCTTGTTGCTGGCGATGGCGGGCGGGCTGGCGGTGATCGCCGCCATCGACGTGCCGGTGCAGGCGATCCGGCTGCGCAGCCGGCTGCGCATGACCCGGCAGGAGGTGAAGGACGAGCATAAGGAAAGCGAAGGCGCGCCCGAGCTGAAGGCCGCCCAGCGCCAGCGCCAGCGCGAGATCCTGAAAGGCGGGATGCGCGGCGCGGTGGCGGGCGCGCATGTGGTGCTGACCAACCCGACCCATTTCTCGGTCGCGCTGCGCTATGAACGCG
Organism: Sphingomonas sp. URJC2; assembly: GCF_059803575.1. Classification (NCBI taxonomy): domain Bacteria; kingdom Pseudomonadati; phylum Pseudomonadota; class Alphaproteobacteria; order Sphingomonadales; family Sphingomonadaceae; genus Sphingomonas; species Sphingomonas sp. URJC2. The sequence continues at coordinate 15,598 of NZ_JAPFGX010000038.1, read as the reverse complement.
GGCAGGACGAGGTGCCGGTGGTCGTCGCCAAGGGCCGGGGCGCAAAGGCGCTCGCCATCCGCGAACTGGCGCGCGAGCTGGACAAGCCGGTGCTCGAATATCCAAGCCTTGCCCGCGCCGTCTATTTCACCAGCCGCGAGGGGCAGCAGATCCGCGACGATCTCTATGTCGCGGTGGCAACGGTGCTGGCGTTCGTGTTCGGGGTCAATCTGCGCGCGGGCGGCGGCCAGCCGGCGGTGCTGGTGCCGGACAGCGCCTTGTTCGACGAACATGGCGCGCCCCAGCGGCGCTAATTAAGCCGGCTTACCCGCTTAAGCTTTGCCCCGCGCGGCCGATCTTGAGGGCAAAGGATCGCGACCCATGACCTCCATCACTCAGGCGCTCGGCCAAGGGGCCGGCATCGACACCAAGGCGCTGGTCAGTCAGCTTGTCGATGCCCAGTTCGCCAACCGCACCCGCGAGATCGGCGCGCGGCAGGAACGCCTGTCCGCGCAGATCTCGGCGCTCAGCCGGCTGCGCAGCGGCCTGTCGGGCTTTTCGACCGCGCTCGGCAGTCTGGTCGACAGCGGCAGCCTGTCCACCCAGCCGGCAAGCGCCGATCCGGGCGTGCTCGGCGTCGGCCGCCTGCCGGGGGCCAATGTCGCCGGCCTGTCGGCCGAAATCGAGGTGCGCCAGCTGGCCGCCACGCAGGTGGTGACGTCGCCGCTGCTGCCCGGCCGGTCGGCCCCGGTCGGCCGCGGGCAGCTGACGATCAGCCTGGGGACGGTCGACTGGGCGGGCGATGTGCCGAACGGGCTTGCGCCCCGACCCGGCAGCGCGCCGGTGACGATCACCATCGGCGAGGGCAATGACAGTCTGCAGGGGCTGGCGGGCGCGATCAACGCCGCCCGCGCCGGGCTGACCGCCAGCGTGATCAGCGATGCCGATGGCGCGCGCCTGTCGATCAAGGGGCCGACCGGCGTCGAACAGGGGTTCACGATCGCCGTCGCCGAGGATCCGGCCGCGCCGGGGCTGGCGGCCTTTGCCTTTGCGCCGGGGGCTGCCGCGATGACGGTGACGCGCAAGGCCGGGGACAGCGTGGTCGCGGTCGATGGCGTTGCCGTGCGCCGGCCGGGCAACAGCATCGCCGATCTGGTGCCGGGCATCCGCCTCGATCTCGTCCGCGCCGAACCGGGCCGCCCGGTCGCGGTGACGACCGCGCCGCAGACCGCCGGCCTTGCGCAGGCGGTTGCCGATATCGTCGCCACCTACAATGAACTGATCGGCATTGCGCGCGAGGACACCGATCCGGTCGCGGGCGTGCTGTCGGGCGATGCCGGCGGGCGGGCGTTCATGGCGCGGCTGGGCGGGCTGACCAACCGCCAGATCAATCCGGCCGCCGCCCCCGGCGAACCGCTGACGCTGGGCGAGCTGGGGGTGGGCACCACCCGCGACGGCACGCTGGTGCTGGATCAGGCACGGTTGCAGCGCGTGCTGGCCGACAATGGCGCGGCGGTCGAGCGGATGCTGACCGTCGGGCTGGGCCGCGAGCTGCGCCAGATGTCGGCCGATCTCACCCGGCGCGGCGGCGGTATCGCCGCGAGCGAGGCCGGCTTTCAGCGGCTGAGCCGCCAGCTCGCCACCGAACAGAGCGAGCTGGTGCGCGAGGCCGATCAGCTGCGCACCCGGCTGACGCGGCAGTTTGCCGGCATGGATGCCCGCGTGTCCGCCTATCGCGCGACGCAGAGCTTCCTTGATCAGCAGATCAAGAGCTGGACGGCCGAGCGATGAGCTATGCCTCGCGCCTCGCGCGTGACCCGATCGAAACCTATCGCCAGGTCGATCTCGCCAGCCGCGTCGGCGGCGCGGACCGTCATGCGCTGGTCGGCCTGCTCTATGACGAGGCGCTGATGTGCCTGCGGCTTGCCGAGCGGGCGATGGCGGCGCGCGACTATGCCGCCAAGAGCGCGCGCATCACCAAGGCGCTCGCCCTGCTGTTCGCGCTCGAAGCCGGGCTGGATTTCACCCGCGGCGGCGAGGTCGCCCAGACGCTGTCGCGCTTCTATCGCGGCGCGCGGGCCGAAATCATGCAGGCAAGCGTCGCCAACGACCCCGCCCAGCTGCGCGCGACCGCCGGAGCGATCGCCGAAATCGCCGCCAGCTGGCGCGCGATTGCGGGGTAGGGGGTATCTGCCCGGATGAGCGGCACCGGAAGTTTGTGATTGCGAAGAACGGCACCGGGAGTGGTTTGTCTGGGAAGAACGGCACCGGCCCGCACCCCCACCCGGCCTCCCATAGCGTATCCTGCAGTTGGGAGGCCGGGTGGGGGTGCGGGCCGGTGCCGCCCCTGCGCCGAGAGGCGCAGCACAAACAATCCGGTGCCGCCCCCGCGCCATGAGGCGCGCAACAATCAACCCCGCTCAGTCGAACAGCGACGACACCGAGCTTTCATCGGCGATGCGCTTGATCGCTTCGGCGAGCAGCGGGGCGATGGTCAGCGTGCGGATGCGCTTGGCCTGCTGCACCGCCTCGGGCGGGGCGATCGAGTCGGTGATCACCAGTTCGGTCAGCGCCGAGGCATCGACGCGCGCCACCGCGCCGCCCGACAGCACGCCGTGGCTGACATAGGCGACCACATCCTGCGCGCCGGCCTCGCGCAGCGCGGCGGCGGCGTTGCACAGCGTGCCCGCCGAATCGACAATGTCGTCAACCAGAATGCAGAACCGCCCGGTCACGTCGCCGATGATGTTCATCACCTCGGATTCGCCGGGGCGCTCGCGGCGCTTGTCGACGATCGCCAGCGGCGCGTTGTTCAGCCGCTTGGCGAGCGCGCGGGCGCGCACCACGCCGCCGACATCGGGCGACACGACCATCAGATTTTCCGCCGGCCAGCGCGCCAGAATGTCGGCCGACATCACCGGCGCGGCATAGAGATTGTCGGTCGGAATGTCGAAAAAGCCCTGGATCTGCCCGGCATGAAGATCGACCGACAGCACGCGGCTTGCCCCCGCGACGGTGATCAGATTGGCCACCAGCTTGGCCGAAATCGGCGTGCGCGGCCCCGGCTTCCGGTCCTGCCGGGCATAGCCGAAATAGGGGACGACCGCCGTGATCCGCTTGGCCGATGCGCGCTTGAGCGCATCGATGCAGATCAGCAGCTCCATCAGATTGTCATTGGCCGGAAAGCCCGTGGGCTGGATGACGAACACATCCTCGCCGCGGACATTTTCGTGGATCTCGACGAACACTTCCTCGTCGGCGAAGCGGCGCACGCTCGCCTCGGTGAGCGGCATTTCCAGATATTCGGCAATCGCCTGGGCCAGCGGGTGGTTCGCATTGCCCGAAAGAAGTTTCATCGCCTTCGCCCCAACGCCTGTCATGATCCTGTCGCCGTGCCCTTAGAGCCGCCCGGCCCGGAACGCAAAGCCCCGCACCGGACCAATCGTCCCCGCCAGCCATCGGCGCAGCCGCGCGTTGCGGCGCGCGCCCGCCCGGCCTAGACGCGGGGGCATGACCGACAGCCTTGCCATTGCGATCTGCCAGACCGGCCAGAAGGTGGGCGACCTTGCCGCCAATGCCGAGGCGATGCGCGCCGCCCGCGCCTGTGCCGGCGATGCCGATCTGATCGTCTTCCCCGAGCTTCAGCTGATCGGCTATCCGCCCGAGGATCTGGTGATGAAGCCCGCGCTCATCGCCCGCGCCGAGGCGGAGCTGCAACGGCTGGCCGCGCTGACCGCGACGCCGGGGCCGGCGATGCTGGTCGGATCGGTGCGGATGGAACATGGCCGGCTGTTCAACGTCATCGCGCTGCTCGATCAGGGGCGGGTGGCGGCGGTCACGGCCAAGCATGAACTGCCGAATTATGGCACGTTCGATGAGAAACGCTGGTTCTCGCCCGGCCCGCTGCCCGCGCCGATCCCGTTTCGCGGGGTGAAGCTGGGCGTCGCCATCTGCGAGGATATCTGGTTTCCCGGCGTCTGCGCGCATCTGGCGGCGGCGGGGGCGGACATCATCCTGTCGCCGCATGGCAGCCCCTATGAAATCGGCAAGGGCGAGCGCCGGGTGCGCGAGGTGGCGGCGCGGCGCGTGGGCGAGACCGGGCTGCCGCTCGTCTTCGTCAACCGCATCGGCGGGCAGGACGAGCTGGTGTTCGACGGCGCGTCGTTCGTGATGAACGGCGATGGCACGCTTGCCCATCAGCTGCCGGCCTTTGCCGAGGCGCTGACGCATACCCGCTGGACGCGCGGGGCGGATGGCTGGCGCTGTGCGCCCGGCGAACTTGCCGTGCTCGACCGCCATCCGGCCGACATCTATCGGGCGATGGTCGTGGCGCTGCGCGATTATGTGAACGCCAATCGCTTTCCGGGCGTCGTCCTTGGCCTGTCGGGCGGGATCGACAGCGCCCTGTCGGCCGCAGTCGCGGTCGATGCGCTGGGGGCGGAGCGGGTGTGGTGCGTGATGCTGCCGTCGCGCTTCACCAGCGCGGACTCGCTCGAAGATGCGGCCGCATGCGCGCGGCTGCTGGGGGTTCGGCTCGACACGGTCGGGATCATGCCCGCCGTCGATGCGTTCGAGGCGATGCTTGCGCCGCTGTTTGCCGGGCGTGGGCCGGACCTGACCGAGGAAAATCTCCAGTCGCGCGTGCGCGGCGTCACGCTGATGGCGCTCAGCAACAAGCATGGTCATATGCTGCTGACCACCGGCAACAAGAGCGAGATGTCGGTCGGCTATGCGACCATCTATGGCGACATGGCCGGCGGCTATTCGGTGCTCAAGGATGCGTACAAGACGACGGTGTTCGCGCTGTCGCGCTGGCGCAATGCCAACCGCCCGGCCGATGCCCTTGGCCCGGCGGGGCCGGTGATGCCCGAACGGGTGATCACCAAGCCGCCCTCGGCCGAGCTGCGCGACAATCAGAAGGATGCCGACAGCCTGCCCGAATATGATGTGCTCGATCAGGTGCTGCACGGGCTGGTCGAGGAAGAGCTGTCGGTCGCCGAGGTCGCGGCGCGCGGCTTTGATCCGGCGATGGTCGCGCGGATCGAGCGGCTGCTGCATGTCGCCGAATATAAGCGCCGTCAGGCCCCGCCGGGGGTCAAGCTCGGCACGCGCAATTTCGGCCGCGACCGGCGTTATCCGATCACCCATGGCTTCCGGAGCGAGCAATGACCGTCACCCGCTTCGCACCGTCGCCGACCGGGCGGCTGCATGTCGGCAATCTGCGCACCGCGCTCCATAACTGGCTCTATGCACGGCGGCATGGCGGGCAGTTCTGGCTGCGCATCGACGACACCGATGCCGCGCGCTCGACCGAGGCCTTTGTCGACGCGATCCGCGCGGATCTGGACTGGCTGGGCCTCGAACGCGACGGCGAGGTGCGCCAGTCGGCGCGCACCGCGCTGTACGAGGCGCGCTTTGCCGCGCTGGTCGATCAGGGGCGCGTCTATCCCTGTTACGAAACCCCCGAAGAGCTTGAGCTGAAGCGCAAGATCCAGCTCGGCCGCGGCCTGCCGCCGGTCTATGATCGGGCGGCGCTCGCCCTTGACGCCGATGCCCGCGCCGCGCGCGCGGCGCAGGGGATCAGCCCGCATTGGCGCTTCCGCCTCGATCATGACCGGCCGATCGTCTGGGACGATCTGATCCGCGGGGCGCAGCGTTTCGATCCGGCGCGGATCAGCGATCCGGTCATCCGCCGCGCCGATGGCAGCTGGCTGTATCTGCTGCCCTCGGTGATCGACGATATCGATCTTGGCATCACCCATGTCGTGCGAGGCGAGGATCATGTCTCGAACACCGCCGTGCAGGTGCAGATGTTCGAGGCGCTGGGTGCCGCGCCGCCGGCCTTTGCGCATGAGGCGCTGCTGGTGGGCGGCGAGGGCAAGCTGTCCAAGCGGCTGGGATCGGCCGACAGCGATCATTTCCGCGCCGCCGGGATCGAACCGGTCGCGCTTGCCGCCAAGCTGGCGCGGATCGGCACCAGCCTGCCGGTCGAGCCGGTGGCGACGCTGGCCCCGCTGGTCGAACGCTTCGATCTTGCCGGCTTCGGCCGCGCGCCGGCGCGGTTCGACGAGACCGAACTTGCCCGGCTCAATGCCCAGTGCCTGCATCTGATGCCGTTCGCGCAGGTGGCCGACCGGCTGCCCGCGGGCATGGATGCGCGCGGCTGGGATGCGGTGCGCCCCAATCTCGACACGCTCGCCGATGCCGCGCGCTGGTGGGCGGTGGTCACCGGGCCGGTCGCCTGCCTGGCCGATCCGGCCGATGCCGAATATCTGCGCCATGCGCTCGCCTTGCTGCCGGGGCTGGACTGGGCCGGGGCGCCCTGGGCGGCGCTCACCGCCGCGCTCAAGGCGGAAACCGGGCGGACCGGCCGGGCGCTGTTCCTGCCGCTCAGGCGCGCGCTCACCGGCCAGGATCATGGCCCCGACATGGCGGCGCTGCTGCCGCTGATCGGCGCGGCACAGGCGCAGGCGCGGCTGGAGGCGGCGCTTGGCTAAGCTCTATTTCTACTATGCGTCGATGAACGCCGGCAAATCGACGACGCTGCTCCAGGCGAGCTTCAACTATCGCGAACGCGGGATGGACACGATGCTGTTCACCGCCGCCGTCGACGATCGTTACCGGCCGGGGGTCATCACCTCGCGCATCGGGCTGGAATCGCCGGCGCATGTGTTCGGGCCGGACACCGATCTTCATGCCGCGATCGCCGCGCGCAAGGCGGCCGGGCCGCTTGCCTGTGTGCTGGTGGACGAGGCGCAGTTTCTCACCCGCGCGCAGGTGTTCGCCCTTGCCGCCGTCGCCGACGAGCTGGGGGTGCCGGTGCTCGCTTACGGGCTGCGCACCGATTTCCGGGCCGAGCTGTTCGAGGGCAGTGCGCATCTGCTTGCGCTTGCCGATGAGCTGATCGAGCTGAAGGCGGTATGCGAATGCGGGCGCAAGGCGACGATGAACATGCGCATCGACGCCGCCGGCCGCCCGGTCGTCGACGGCGCGCAGACCGAGATTGGCGGCAATGACCGCTATGTCGCGCTGTGCCGCCGGCATTTCATGGCGCGGGCGCGCCCGGCTTGATCTGACCCGGCGGGTCAGGTCAGCGCGCGCAGCCCGATCGCGCGCGTCACCGCCCGTTCCAGCTCGTCGCGGGTGAACGGCTTGATCAGCACCGGCGGCCGGTCGTCGCGGTCGTGCAGGCCCATATAGCCGGTGACGATCAGCACCGGCATCTCGGGGCGGCGGCCGGTCGCGGTGGCGGCAAGCTGCAGGCCGTTGACATCGGGCATCATGTAATCGGTGATCAGCAGGTCGAACGGCCGCTCGTCCAGCAGGGCGAGGGCGTCGCGCGCATGGCCGGCCTGGGCGACATGGTGGCCCAGCTCGTCCAGCATCTCGGCGGTGCTCATCCTGACCAGCGGCTCGTCATCGACCAGCAGCACGCTGAGCGGCCGTGCCGGTTGCAGCCGCGCATGCGGCGCCGTTGCCGCCGGCCGCCAGCTGCCGGCGGCGAGCGGCAGCCATAGCGTGATCGAGGTGCCCGCGCCCGGACGGCTGGCGATGGCGAGCGCGCCGCCCAGCTGTGCGGCCAGCCCGTGCACCATCGACAGGCCCAGCCCCGTGCCTTTGTCCTTGGTCTTGGTCGAAAAAAACGGCTCGACCGCGCGCCGCCGCGTGTCCTCGTCCATGCCGGTGCCGGTGTCGCTGACCGACAGGCGGACATAGCGGCCCCGCGCCAGGCCCAGTTCGGCCGGGGCGGCCGCCGCATCCTCGGCCGATGCGGCAATCGCGATCTGCCCGCCTTCGGGCATGGCGTCGCGGGCGTTCACGCACAGGTTCAGGACCGCCAGTTCAAGCTGGTTGGGATCGGCACGCGCCATCGGCAGATCGGCGGGGATATCGACCGTCAGCCGGATCGTCGGCCCGATGGAACTCGCCAGCAGGTCGCGCATATTGTCGATGAGCGCGCCCAGATCGAGCGGCACCGGATTGAGCGGCTGGCGGCGCGCAAAGCCCAGCAGCCGCTGGATCAGGATGCGGGCGCGGTCGGCCGATTGCAGCGCGCCCGCGATCAGCCGGCCCAGCCGGGGATCCTCGCCCAGCCGGCGCTGCAACAGGTCGAGCGCGCCGGTGATCGGGGTCAGCAGATTGTTGAAATCATGGGCAATCCCGCCGGTCAGCTGGCCAATCGTCTCCAGTTTCTGGCGCTGGTGCAGCTGCTGGAGCGCGGCTTCGCGCTCGGCGACCGCCGCCGCCACCTGATCGGCCAGCGCGCTGTTCGCCCGGCGCACCGCATCTTCGGCGCGCAGCCGCTCCAGCGCTTCCCAGGTGCGCGCCGCCGCATCCTCGACCAGCGCGATCTCGTCCGTTGTCCAGGCGCGCGGCGTTGCGGACTGGACATAAAGCAGCGTCGACACCAGCCCGCCACGCATCAGCGGCACCAGAATCAGCCCGCGCGCGCCCATCATGCCCTGTGCGGCCGCGGCGATGGGCGCGGTGCGCGGATCGGTGGCCAGATCGGCAAGCACAAAGGTGCGGCCGGCCATCAGGTCGGCGCGCGCCGCGCCGCGCAGCGGCCCTTCGGTTCCCGCAAAGCTCCAGGGCTGATGCGCCAGCTTTTCGGCCACCCGGCCATGGCCGGCGATCACCCAGGCGGTGCGGCTGGCGATGTCGACCTCGACAAAGCCGGCGCTGTCCACCCCCAGTTCGGCGGCGATCATCGCTGCGATCGCCTCGGTCGCGGCGCGGGTCGAGGTGGCGGTGCGCAGCTTCTCGGCCAGCCCCAGCTGGAATGCCTGGCGCAGTTCGAAGCGTTTGCGTTCGGTGACGTCGATGACGACCCCGATCGAGCGCGCGCTGTCGACCGCGCCGATGATCACCCCCAGCGCCTGCATCCAGCGCGTTTCGCCGGTATCGGCGCGGACGATGCGGTGGGTGATTTCCCATGGCCCCGGGCGCATCGCCGCTTCGGCGAGCAGGGCCGGGGTGCGCGTCATCTCATCCGGGTGCAGCCGCGCAAGCCAGTCCAGCAGCGTCGCCCGCCCGTCGGGCGCGACCGGCAGGCCGAGCAGCTGGAACGCGGTGTCGGACCAGATGATCGTCCCGGTCGTCACGTCCATGTCGAACGTGCCGATGCCGGTGCCGGCAATCGCCAGCCGCATCCGTTCCTCGCTGGCCCTGAGCGCGCGTTCGGCCTGGGCGCGTTCGACCGCTTCCCCGGCGCGCTCGGCGACCAGCCAGGCGATGTCGATGTCGGATTTGTGCCAGGCCCTGGGGGTGCGCTGATAGACGGCCAGCACCGCGACCAGCCTGCCGTCGCGCACGATCGGCACGTCCAGGATCGCGCGCACGCCAAGCTGGCGCACCTGCACCGACACATCGGCGCGGGTGCCGATATCGGGCAGCATGACCGCCTGACCGGCGGTCAGCCGCGCGACCATTTCCGGGCTGAAATCGCTGAGCGGAAAGCGGCCGAGCATGTCCGGCCCGTCCTCGCTGGCCCATGCGGCATGGACTTCGGCCCATTGCGAACCGGGATCGATTTCCCCGAAACAGGCATAATCGGCGCGCAGATGCATGCCGATCCGGGCAGCGGCGGTGCGCAGCACCTCGACCGGGTCGCCGATCCGGCGCAGCGCGTCCGACAGGTCGGCGCGGAACGCGATGTCCAGCTCGGCCCGCTTGCGGTCGGTGATGTCGGTCTGCATCGACAGCAGCCGCAGCGGCCGCCCTTCGGCATCGGCGGTGACGCGCCCGCGGCTGATCAGCCAGCGCGTCTCGCCGGTATCGCCGCGCACGATCCGGTATTCATGCTCGAACTCGCACGGCGCGGCCGCATCGGCGGTCAGCCAGGCCTGCACCTGTTGGCGGTCGTCGGGATGAACGCGGTCGAGCCAGTCGCGCGAATAACGGTCGCGGCGCGGCGTGTCGGCAGGCATGCCGTGCAGCGCGATATATTCATCCGACCGCCAGACCATGCCGGTGCGCAGGTCGAAATCCACGCTGCCGACGCCGCCTGCGGCCTGCACCAGCCGCAGCCGCTCCTCGCTTTCGCGCAGAGCCTCCGACAGCGCCCGGGCCTCTTGCGTGCGTTGCTCCATCATCCGTGCCGTCCCGCCCGCCTGTTGGGGTGTTCTGCCCCTCCGGAACCATGACGCCATGCTGGCGCGGATCGGCGGCCGGCGCTATCCCCTTTTCATGCCCCATCTCTATCTGGTCGACGGCTCCGGCTATATCTTTCGCGCCTATCACCGGCTGCCGCCGCTCACCAACCGGCATGGCGAGCCGGTGGGTGCCGTCTATGGCTATACGACAATGCTGTGGAAGCTGGCCGATGCGCTGCACAAGGCGGACGGCCCGACGCATATGGCGGTCATCCTCGACGCCAGCGGCGAATCGTTCCGCCACGGCATGTACGATGCCTACAAGGCCAACCGCCCGCCGCCGCCCGAGGATCTGGTGCCGCAATTCCCGATGATCCGCGATGCGACGCGCGCATTCTCGCTGCCCTGCATCGAGGAAGCGGGGCTGGAGGCCGATGATCTGATCGCCAGCTATGCCCGCGCCGCGCTGGCTGAGGGCTGGTCGGTCACGATCGTGTCGTCCGACAAGGATCTGATGCAGCTGATCCAGCCGGGTCTCGACCTGCTCGACACGATGAACAACCGCCGGCTGGGCGCGCCGGATGTGGAGGAAAAATTCGGCGTGCCGCCGCATCTGCTGGGCGAGGTGCTGGCGCTGATGGGCGACAGTGTCGACAATGTTCCCGGCGTGCCCGGCATCGGGCCGAAGACCGCGGCCAAGCTGATCCAGGAGCATGGCAGCGTCGAGGCGGTGCTCGCCGCTGCGCCGGCGATGAAGCCGGGGCGGCTGCGCGACAATCTGATCGAACATGCCGATGCCGCCCGCCTGTCGCGCGAACTGGTGCGGCTGAAGGAGGATGCGGCACTCGCCCAGCCGCTCGACGCACTGGCGCTGCAAGGCATTCCCGAGGCGCCGCTGCGCGCCTTTCTTGAACATCACGGCTTCCGATCCTTGCTGGCGCGGCTGGAAAGCGTGACCGATGCAGTCACCCCGTCGGGGGTCAGCCCGGCGCTGCCCGATGATCCGCCCTGCGATCATGCCGCCTATGAAACCGTGCTCGATCTGGCCGCGCTCGACCGCTGGATCGCCGAGGCGCGCGCGCAGGGCCATGTCGCCATCGACACCGAAACCGACAGCCGCGATGCGTTTCACGCCCGGCTGGTCGGGGTCAGCATGGCGCTCGCGCCCAACCGCGCCTGCTATATCCCGCTCGGCCATGGCGGGGGCGATCTGCTGGGCGCGGATTTCCCGGCGCAGATTCCGCCGGCCGAAGCGCTCGACCGTTTAAAGCCGCTGCTCGCCGATGAAAGCGTGCTGAAGATCGGCCATAATCTCAAGTTCGACATGGTCGTGCTCGCCCGCCACGGGATCGAGGTGCGGCCGTTCGACGACACCATCCTGATGAGCTTCGATCTCGATGCCGGGCTTGGCGGGCACGGCATGGACGAGCTGGCCGAGACGCACCTCAACCATCGCTGCATCAGCTTTAAGGATGTGACCGGCACCGGCAAGAAGGCGCTCGGCTTCCATCAGGTCGATCTTGCCACCGCCACCCGCTATGCGGCGGAGGATGCGGACGTGACGCTCAGGCTGTGGCGGCGCTTCAGCCCCAGGCTGACGGCGGAGGCGGCGACGCGCGTCTATCAGATGGTCGACCGGCCACTGGTGCCGGTGATCGCGGCGATGGAGCGGGCGGGGATCAAGGTCGACCGCGCACGGCTGGCGGGATTGTCGCGCGATTTCGCCCAGTCGATCGCCGGGATTGAGGCGGAGGTGTTCGCGCTCGCCGGGCAGAGCTTTGCCATTGGCAGCCCCAAGCAGCTGGGCGAGATCCTGTTTGAGAAAATGGGCCTGAAGGGCGGACGGCGCGGCAAGACCGGCATTTATTCGACCGATGTGACCGAGCTGGAGCGGCTGGCCGGCGACGGCGTCGAAATCGCCCGCCGCGTGCTCGACTGGCGGCAGCTGTCGAAGCTCAAATCCACCTATACTGACGCCCTGCAGGAGTCGATCAGCCCGGAGGACGGGCGGGTCCACACCTCCTATTCGCTGACCGGCGCGCAGACCGGGCGGCTGTCCTCGACCGAACCCAATCTGCAGAACATCCCGATCCGCACCGAAATCGGCCGCCAGATCCGCGAGGCGTTCGTGGCCGAGCCGGGGCATGTGCTGCTGGCCGCCGACTACAGCCAGATCGAGCTGCGGCTGGCCGCGCACATGGCCGATGTGCCGGCGCTCAAGGCCGCCTTTGCCGAGGGGCAGGACATTCATGCGCTGACCGCGACCGAGCTGTTCGGCCATGTCGACCGCGACACGCGCGGGCGCGCAAAGACGATCAACTTCGCCATTCTCTACGGCATTTCGCGCTGGGGGCTGGCCGGGCGGCTGGGCGTGACGCCCGACGAGGCGCAGGCGATGATCGACCGCTATTTCGAGCGTTTTCCCGGCATCAGCCGCTATATCGCCGACACGCTGACCAGCGCGCGCGCCTGCGGCTATACGACGACCTTGTTCGGCCGGAAGACGCATTTCCCGCGCCTGTCGTCCAAGAACCAGGCCGAGCGGCAGGGATCGGAACGCGCGGCGATCAACGCCCCCATTCAGGGGACGAGCGCCGACATCATCAAGCGCGCAATGGTCAGGATGCAGCCGGCGCTGACGGCCGCGGGGCTGACCGGCGTGCGGATGCTGCTGCAGGTGCATGACGAACTGGTGTTCGAAGTCCCCGAGGCGGAGGTCGAGCCGGCATCGGCGGTCATCCGCCGGGTGATGGAAAGCGCTGCCGAACCGGCAGTGCCGCTCAGCGTCCCGCTCGCGGTCGAGATCGGCCATGGACCAAGCTGGGGGGGCGCGCATTAGAGCGGCTCCGGGGCCGGTTGGATCTGCGGCACGGGCTATGCCGGAGCGCGCGATTTACCGTCCTTAAGCCATCTGCGCGGCAGGCGGAGGGGACGTGCGGCCGGCGGCCCGCAAGCGGATGGAGATGCACATGGACGCCAGAGGCACATTCGCGCTCGGCCCCGATGGCGAGGGCGGCGGGGCGGCCGCAGCGGTGCGGGCGGCGGGGTGCGTCGGCTGCCGCGACGGCCAGTCCTTTCCGGTCGATTTCAGCATGGCGTTCCAGCCCATTGTCGAGCCGGCCAAGGCCAAGGTGTTCGCTTATGAGGCGCTGGTGCGCGGGCCGGTCGGCGCCGGCGCGGCCGAGGTGCTGGCGGTGGTCGACGAGGTCAATCGCTATGCATTCGACCAGCGCTGCCGCGTGCGGGCGATCGAACTGGCGGCGCGGCTGGGCGTCGCGGATCAGGCCGCGTTCGTGTCGATCAACTTCATGCCCAATGCGATCTACCGGCCCGAACTGTGCATCCGCACGACGCTGGAGACCGCCCGGCGCGAGCGGTTTCCGACCGAGAACATCATTTTCGAGTTCACCGAGGATCAGCAGATCCGCGAGCCTGAACGCATCCGCATGATCCTGCGGGCCTATCGCGAAATGGGCTTCAAGACCGCGATCGACGATTTCGGCGCCGGCTATGCCGGGCTCAACCTGCTGGCCGATTTCCAGCCCGATTTCATCAAGATCGACATGGGGCTGATCCGCGGAATCGATCATGATCGCACGCGCCGGGCCATTGTCAGCGGCATCGTCGTCGTCTGCCAGAGCCTTGGCGTGCGCGTGATCGCCGAAGGGATCGAGACCGAGGCCGAGTTTCGCTGCCTCGCCGATCTGGGGATCGATCTGTTCCAGGGCTATTATTTCGCCCGGCCCGCGTTCGAGACGCTGCCGGTGCCGTTCATCCCGGATCTCTACACCCCGCCCGCGCCCTGAACCGCCCGCCTGCCCTCGGCCCGTCCTCCATTGGCGCGGTGCCGGTGGAAAAAGCCGGGCGGCACGCATAAGGGAAGGGGATGGAAAACAGCGCCGCCCCGGCCGCCGACCGCGATCTGGCCAGTCTTGCCAAGGGCGGGCGCACCAATGTGCTCGGTTTCGTGCTGCGCCTGCTGGCGCGCATCCCGTTCCTGTTCATCGCCGGGCGGCTCTACGGGCCCGAGGCGCTGGGGCGGTTCGCCTATGCGATCCTGGTGATCGAGTTTGCCGCCCAGCTGGCGACGCTGGGGCTGAAGCGCGGCCTTGCCCAGCAGCTTGCCGCGACCGACCGGCCGCACACCCATATCGTCTGGGACGGGCTGCTGGTCGCGGGCTGCGCGTCGGCGCTGGCGGCAGGCGGGCTGATCGCCTTTCCCGAACTGATGTTCCCCAACAGCCGGCTGAACGGGCTGGACGGGCTGCTGCCGCTCACCATCTTCGCGCTCGCCTGGTCCGATGTCGCGCTCGCCGCCTGCGCCTATCAGCTCAACGTCGCCGCCACGGTGCGCGCGCGGGCGATCATCGAGCCCTGGACGATCAGCATCGCCGCCTTTGCGCTGCATTTCTATTCGACGCGCGACGGGCTGATCATCGCCTATGTGCTGTCGCTGCTCGCCGCGCTCATCGCCTCGCTGTGGCCGATGCTCAAAAGCTATGGCCTGCCGCGCGGCTGGTCGCCGCGCCCGGCCGAGCTGTTCCGCCTTGCGCGCCGCAACGCGCCGCTTGCCGCCGCCGATGCCATCGAATGGGCGACGCGCAACATCGACCGGGCGATCCTCGGCCTGTTCTTCGCGCCGGGGGTGGTCGGCATCTATTGGGTCGCGCAGCAGATCGTCACCCTGCCGCAAAAGCTCAAGACCAGCTTCGACCCGATCCTCGGGCCGGTCATCACCCAGAATCTGCAAAAGGGCGACCGCGCGGCGGTGGCGCAGCAGGTGCGCCAGGTCGGCTTCTGGATCATCGCCGCACAGGCGGGGATCGCGCTTGCCCTCACCATCCCCGGCGAGGCGGTGATGGGGCTGGCCGGGCCGCAATTCGTCGCCGGCACCGGCGCCTTGGTGTTCCTGATGGTCGCCGAAGTGGTGGCGGCGACCGGCGTGGTGGCCGAATCGGCGCTCGTCTATGTCGCGCGGCACCGCAACATGCTGATTTCGGTCGCGACCATCGCCGTGCAGCTGGGGCTGAGCTTTGCCTTCATCCTCGGCGCGCGCGCCGCCGGCCTGCCCGCATCGCTGCAGGCGCTCGGCCCGGCGCTGGCGCTGCCGCTGGCGCTCGGCCTCGGGGCGGTGCTCAAGGCGCGGCTGCTCGCCCGGCTGCTCGACGCGCCGGTCTCACCTTGGCGCTGGGCGCTGGTGTGGGCGGTGGCGGTGGCGGCGGTGATCGGCTTTGTCGCCACCGAAGTGCCCGAATGGCTGGAACTGGCGGTGGGCGTGCCGGCGATCCTGGTCAGCTATGGCTGGCTGACTTGGCGCAAGGGCTTCACCGACGCCGACCGGCTGTTGTTCGCCCGGCGCCTGCCCAAGGGCTGAGCGGGGTGTTTGGGCGCGGTTGACCCGGAAGAATGGTTTGTTGGGAAGAACGGCACCGGGAGTTTTTGTCTGATCGCGGCACCGGCCCGCACCCCCACCCGGCCTCCCACAGTGTATCCTGCCGTTGGGAGGCCGGGTGGGGGTGCGGGCC
>NZ_JAPFGX010000037.1:0-27012 GCF_059803575.1 Sphingomonas sp. URJC2 | reverse complement strand
GCGCGCGCCGCCCGGCGCGACTGACGCCGAACGAAGCGGCGATTCTGGCCGCTTGGCGGTTGATCCCGCCGCCATCTGGCGACACAGACAGGTGATGGTCATTTCCCGTCCCGCATCCGCACTGCGTGCCTTCCTGTCGACCGAGGCGGCAGGCGGCTATCTGCTGATTCTCGCCGCCGCACTCGCGCTGACCGCCGCCAATCTGCCGGCCACGGCCGAGGCCTATCATCATTTCGTCCATGCGGTGATCGGGCCGGTGCTGGTGCCCAAGCTTGGGCCGATGACCGTGCATCTGTGGGTCAATGACGGGCTGATGGCGATTTTCTTCCTGCTCGTCGGGCTGGAGATCAAGCGCGAGCTGCTCGATGGCCAGCTCGCCCGCCCGGCCGACCGGGTGCTGCCCGTCATCGCCGCGATTGCGGGCATGGCGGCACCGGCAGCCGTCTATCTGGCCTGTGCCGGGCCGGTGTCCGGGCTTGCCCGCGGCTGGGCGATCCCGGCGGCGACCGATATCGCCTTTGCCATCGGCGTGATGGCGCTGCTCGGCCGGCGGGTGCCGACCTCGCTCAAGCTGTTCCTGACCACGGTCGCGATTGTCGACGATATGGGGGCGGTGGCGATCATCGCGGCTTTCTACACCGACAGCCTCGATCTGGGCGCGGCGGCGGCGGGGCTGGCCGTGCTCGGCGGGATGTTTGCGCTCAACCGGCTGGGTGTGCGTGCGGTCTGGCCCTATCTGATCGGCTTTGTCGCGCTCTGGTATGCCGAGCTGCTGTCGGGCATCCACGCCACCGTGGCCGGCGTGCTCGCCGCGCTGGCGGTGCCGATCCGCGTCACGCCCGCGGCGCCCGATGCCGCCGATTCGACGCTCCACCGCCTTGAACATGCGCTCGCCCCTTGGGTCGCGTTCGTGATCGTGCCGGTGTTCGGGTTCGTGAATGCCGGGGTTGCGCTGGGGGCGGGCACCGATGTGCTGGCACCGCTGCCGCTCGGCATCGCGCTTGGCCTGTTTCTCGGCAAGCAGGCGGGGGTGTTCGGGGCCATCTGGGCGACGGTGCGGCTGGGGCTCGCCCCGCGGTCGGCCGGGGCGGGCTGGGTGCAGATCTATGGCGCGGCGCTGCTGTGCGGGATCGGCTTTACGATGAGCCTGTTTATCGCCGACCTTGCCTTTCCCGGCGATGCGGTGCGCGTCGATGCGGCCAAGATCGGCGTGCTTGCCGGATCGCTGCTGTCGGCGCTGGCAGGCTTTGCCGTGCTGCGCTTCGCCGCCCGCCGCTGAGGCGCTGATTGATGGTCGATGTTCAGGCGCTGCTCCAGTCGGTGTTCGGCTTTCCGGCGTTTCGCGGCGTTCAGGGGCAGGTGATCGACCGGGTGATGGCCGGCCGCCACACGCTTGCCGTGATGCCGACCGGGGCGGGCAAGTCGCTCTGCTACCAGCTGCCGGCGGTGGCGCGCGACGGGCTGTGCATCGTCGTCTCGCCGCTGATCGCGCTGATGCACGATCAGCTGCGCTCGGCGGTCGCGGTCGGCATCCGCGCGGCGACGCTGACCTCGGCCGACGACAATCGCCGCGAGACGATCGACCGGCTGCGCGCGGGCGCGCTCGACCTGCTCTATGTCGCGCCCGAACGCGCGGCGACGCCCCAGTTCCGCGAGCTGATCGCCGACGCGCGGATCAACCTGTTCGCCATCGACGAGGCGCATTGCGTGTCCGAATGGGGGCATGATTTCCGCCCCGATTACCGGCTGCTGCGCCCGCTGCTCGACAGTTTCCCGCACGTCCCCCGGCTGGCGCTCACCGCCACTGCCGATGCGCATACCCGCGCCGACATTCTCGTCCAGCTCGGCCTGCCCGAAGACGGGATGATCATCGCCGGGTTCGACCGGCCCAATATCCGCTATGTCATCTCCCCGCGCGACGGCGCGGCGCGGCAGATTGCCGATCTGGTGCGCCAGACGCCGGGGGCGGGCATCGTTTACGCCCCGTCGCGCGCGGGCACCGAAAAGCTCGCCGCCCAGCTCGCTGCGACCGGGCGGCCGGTGCGCATCTATCATGCCGGGCTGTCGCCCGAACTGCGCCAGGCCAATCAGGCGGCATTCGTCGCATCCGAGGATATGGTGATGGTCGCCACCATCGCCTTTGGCATGGGGATCGACAAGCCCGATGTCCGCTTCGTCGCCCATGCCGCGCTGCCGCGGTCGATCGAGGCCTATTATCAGGAAACCGGCCGCGCCGGGCGCGACGGTGCGCCGGCCATCGCCCAGCTTTTCTGGGGCGCGGAGGATTTCGTGCGCGCGCGCCAGCGGCTGGACGAGGTCGAGCCGGAGCGGCGGGGGAGCGAGCGGGCGCGGCTGGCGGCGCTTGGCGGGCTGGTCGAAACCGGCGAATGCCGGCGCATGGTGCTGCTGCGCCATTTCGGCGAACAACCGGCGGGGCCGTGCGGCAATTGCGACAATTGCCTGACCCCGCCCGCGCGCGTCGACGCGACCGAGCTGGCGCGCAAGCTGCTGTCGGCGGTGTTCCGCACCGGCCAGACCTATGGCGCGGGCTATGTCGAGGAAATCCTGCTCGGCCGCTCGACACCGCGCAGCCAGATGAACGGCCATGACAGCCTGTCGGTGTTCGGCATTGCGGATGCCGGCGATGCGCCGCTGATCCGTCCGCTCACCCGCGCGCTGATGCTGCGCGAGGCGCTGGCCACGACCGAACATGGCGGGCTGATGCTCGGCCCCGAAGCGCGGCCGATCCTGAAGGGCGAACAGCCGGTCGAAATCGCGCTGCCGCCGCGCCGCACCCGGAAGCGGGGCGGGGCGGCGGTGCCGGCGGCCGACGATCCGCTGTTCGACGCGCTGCGCGCCTGCCGCCGCGCGCTCGCCGCCGAAGCCGGGGTGCCGCCCTATGTGATTTTCCATGACGCCACGCTGCGCGACATGGCCGCCGCCCGGCCCGACAGCCTGTGGGCGATGGGCCAGATCACCGGCGTCGGTGCACGCAAGCTCGATGCCTATGGCCCGGCATTCCTGCGCGCGATTGCCGAACATCTGTCGGGCTGAGGGGCCGGCCGACACCCGCCCAGCCACCCACCCACCCAGCCACCCGCCCGGCACTTGCCCGTCCGTGCCTGCACCGCGCGCATCCGTCCCGCACTCGGACGCTGGCCGCGCTTGACTCTTGGTTAACAGAAGATGAACCTCTGGTGGCTCGGGGGAGTTCATTCAGAAGGGGTGCGATCATGAAGACCAGTCTGCTGTTGGCGGCCGCTCTTGCCACCGTCTCCGCCTCGGCCGCATCGGCCGGCACCATCGTGTTCACCGGCAACACCAGCGGCGGGCCGCTCTGGAACCGGCCGGTGCAGGGCAATCCGCCGACGCCGCCGGCATCCAGTGTCGGCACCGCCGTCAATTATCGCTTCCACCAGTTCGCGGTCGATGCGAACGGTGCCTATTCGTTCCAGACGACCGCGACCGGCGGCTGGGACAATTACACTTTCCTTTATGCCAACGCCTTCAATCCGCTGACGCCGTTTGCTAACATCATCGTCGGCAATGACGACAATCCGTTCATCGGCGTGTCGGGCTTCACCACCAACCTCACGGCGGGTACCACCTATTTCCTGGTCGTGACCGGGTTCGACAATGGTAACGCCGGGGCCTATTCGGCCGAGATCCGCGGCCCGGGCAACATCGCCGCCGTGCCGGAACCGGAAAGCTGGGCGCTGATGATCGCCGGCTTTGCCGCGGCCGGCGGCGCGCTGCGCATCCGGCGCTCGCGCATCGCCTACGCCTGACCGGGGTCTGAAAGCTGGGAACGGCCTCGCATGGCGACATGCGGGGCCGTTTTCCTGTCCGGCGGGATCATCGCCCCGGTCCGCGAAATCGCTTATTCACAACGGGGTAAATCCGGTTACAGTTCCGGCATGATCCACCGTCTCGACGAACATATGGCCGTGGCGCCGCAGATCTGGCCGTCCGAATTGCTTCCGCTGTCGGAGCAGGGATTCGCGCTCATCATCAACAACCGCCCGGACGATGAGGAAGCGGGCCAGCCCGCCTCGGTCGAGGTCGAAAGCGCGGCCCGCGTGGTCGGGCTTGGCTATCGCGCCATTCCCGTCACCCATGCCGGGTTCAGCCATGCGCAGATCGACGCGATGGTCGAGGCGCTGTCGGCGGCGCGCGGCCCGGTGCTCGCTTATTGCCGGTCGGGGACGCGCTCCTGCTTCCTCTGGGCGCTTGCCCGCGCGCGGATGGGCGACGATCCGGCGACCCTGGTCGAAAAGGCGGCTGCCGCCGGTTACGATCTGCGGCCGATCCAGGCGATGATCGAGGCGCTCGGCGCCGGGCGATGAACGGCCGGCCATGAACATCGCGCTGATGGCCGGATCGCTGGCGGGGGTGCTGATGCTCGCCTTTATCGCCCGGGCGCTGGGGCTGGGGGGCGCGGTGCTCGCCGACGCGGCCGAGGCCTGTGCGATTGCCGAGGCCGAACAGCCGGGGTTCATCGCCGATCGGGCTGTGCTCGATGCCGATCGCGCGGGTGCGCTGGTGACGGGCATTGACGGTCGGGCGCTGCGCGTGCGCCGCCACGGCGCGCAGTTCGTGGCGGAGAGCCTTGATGGCTGAGCTGCCCGATCCCGTCCAATATGCGGTGCCGGGCTTCATCCTGCTGATTCTTGCCGAAATGCTGGTTGCCCGCGCGCGCGACCGCCGCCGTTATTGCCCGCGCGACACATTCACCTCGCTGATGCTCGGTTTCGGCTCGACGATTGCCGGGGCGCTCAGCGCCGGGCTGGTCTACAGCCTTGCGGTCGCCGTGCACGGTTTCGCGCTGCGCGACATCGGCTTTGTCTGGTGGGCGTGGATCCTGTGCTTCCTGCTCGACGATCTGGCCTATTACGTCTTTCACCGCTCGGCCCACCGGGTGCGCTGGTTCTGGGCCAGCCATGTCATCCACCATTCGAGCCAGCATTATAATCTGTCGACGGCGCTGCGGCAGACCTGGACGGGGTTCATCAGCCTCGCCTTTATCTTCCGGCTGCCGCTGTTCCTGATCGGTTTTCCGCCGGAGATGGTGTTCTTCTGCGCCGGGCTGAACCTGATCTACCAGTTCTGGATCCATACCGAGATGGTCGGCCGGATGCCGCGCTGGTTCGAGGCGGTGATGAACACGCCGTCGCACCACCGCGTCCATCACGCGACCAATGCCGCCTATCTCGACCGCAATTATGCCGGGGTGTTCATCATCTGGGACCGGATGTTCGGCACCTTCACCCCCGAGCGCGACGATCTTCCGCCGCGTTACGGGCTGGTCAAGAATCTGGGGCGGTTCAACCCGATCTGGGCGGCCTTTCACGAATGGGTTGGCATCGCCCGCGACGTGGCGCGCGCGCCGGGCTGGCGGGCGCGCCTGCTCTATGCGTTCGGCCCGCCGGGCTGGAGCCATGATGGCAGCCGCGACACCAGCGAGACAATCAGAGAAAAAGAACAGAGGAGAGTGGCGTGGAAGAATATGACATCGTCGTCGTCGGCGGCGGATCGGGCGGCAGCGCCGTCGCCGGTCGGCTGGCGTCCGGGGGGCGATACCGGGTCTGCCTGATCGAGGCCGGGGGCACCAACACCAGCTGGCGGGTGCGCGCGCCGGGGATGCTGCCCTTCCTGCCCAAAAACACCAATTGGCGGTTCGAAACCGTGCCGCAGCCGGGGCTGAACGGCCGGCGCGGCTATCAGCCGCGCGGCAAGGGGCTGGGCGGGTCGAGCGCGATCAACGCGATGATCTATATCCGCGGCTGCGCCTGGGATTATGACCGCTGGGCCGAGCTGGGCGCGACCGGGTGGAGCCATGACGAGGTGCTGCCCTATTTCCGCCGCGCCGAAGGCAATGTGCGCGGGGCCGATGCCCATCATGGCGGCGACGGGCCGCTCAAGGTGTCGGACCAGAACTGGCCGCACCCCGGCAGCCTTGATTTCATCGAGGCGGGTGCGTCGTTGCAGCTGCCGCGCAGCGACGATTTCAACGGCGCGCAGTTCGAAGGCGTCGGCCTGTATCAGGTGACGCAATATCGCGGCGAACGCTGGTCGGTCGCGCGCGGCTATGTCGAGCCGGAGGTCGCGGCCGGGCGGCTGGCGGTCAAGACCGGCGCGCTCGTCGAAAAGATCGGGGTCGAGAATGGCCGCGCCCGCACGGTCACCATCCGGCGCGGCGGGCGGAGCGAAACGCTGGTCGCGCGCGGTGCCGTCATCCTGTCGGCCGGCGCGTTCGGCACGCCGCAGACGCTGATGCTGTCGGGCATCGGCCCGGCCGAGCATCTGCGCGAACAGGGCATTCCGGTGGTGCTCGACCGCGCCGCCGTGGGCGCGGACCTGCAGGACCATATCGATTATGTCTCGGGTTATGAAACCGACGGCTATGAGTTTCTGGGCGGATCGGCGCGCGGCGCGGTCAAGCAGATCGGCGCGATTGTCGAATGGCTGCGCCACCGCACCGGGCGGCTGACCACCCCCTATGCCGAGGCCGGCGGCTTTGCCCGCACCAGCCCCGATGTCGCGGTGCCCGATGTGCAGTTCCATTTCGTGCCGGCGGTGCTGGAAGATCATGGCCGCACGCGGGTGAAGGCGCATGGCTTTTCCTGCCATGTCTGCGTGCTGCGCCCCGAAAGCCGGGGCACGGTGCGGCTGGGCAGCCCCGATCCGCGCGCCGCGCCGGTCATCGATCCGCGCTTCCTGTCGGACGACCGCGATACGCAGGTGCTGCTGCGCGGCACCAAGCTGATGCGCCGCATTCTCGAAGCGCCGCCGCTTGCCCGGCATGGCGGGCGCGACCGCCACACGGCGGGGATCGAGGATGATGCGCGGCTGATCGAGATCATCCGCAACCGCGCCGACACCGTCTATCATCCGGTCGGCACCGCGCGCATGGGCAGCGATGCCGATGCGGTGGTCGATCCGCGGCTGAAGGTGCGCGGGCTCGACGGGCTCTACATCGCCGACGCCTCGGTGATGCCGCGCATCGTCAGCGGCAACACCAACGCGCCGACGGTGATGATCGGCGAACGCTGCGCCGAGTTTGTGACCGCGGATCTGGCGTAACGCGAGACCGGGTGCCGGCCGTCAGCCGGCCAGCACCCGGTCGGCGACGAACGGATTGGTCTGGCGTTCATGGCCAAAGGTCGACATCGGGCCATGGCCGGGCACGAAATGCGTGTCATCGCCCATCGGCCACAGCCGGGTGGTGATCGCGGCGATCAGATCGGCATGATTGCCGCGCGGGAAATCGGTGCGCCCGATCGATCCCTGAAACAGCACATCGCCGACAATCGCCAGCCGCGAGGGCGCGTGATGGAAGACGACATGGCCGGGCGTGTGGCCCGGGCAGTGGCGCACGCCCAGCCGCAGCTCGCCGACCGTCACCTCGTCGCCATCGACCAGCCAGCGGTCCGGCTCGAACACGCGGCCGTCAATGCCATAGCGGCGGCCGTCATCCTCCAGCTGCGCGATCCAGAACCGGTCATCCTCATGCGGGCCTTCGATCGGCACGCCAAGCTCGGCGGCCAGCATCCCGGCCTGACCGCAATGATCGATATGGCCATGGGTGATGAGGATCTTTTCGATCTCGCACCCCGCCTGCCGCACCGCGTCCTTGAGCTTGGGCAGATCGCCGCCCGGATCGACCAGCGCGCCGCGATTGGTGCGCGTGCACCAGAACAGCGTGCAGTTCTGCTGCAACGGCGTCACCGGCACGATCATGGCCCTGAGAGGGGGCGTGTGCGGGGGAGGAGGCGTGGTCATGCCCGGCCATGTGGCGCGGCGCGGCGGTTGCGGCAAGAGGGATGGGGGCGGCAAGACGGCCGGCGTCGGCGCGGCGCGGGGCAGCCCGGGCTTGCATCTGCCGGGCCAGGCGGCATGAGGGCGGCGGCGTGACCCCGTTTATCCTCCTCGACAATGCCCGCACCGGCACGGCGCTGCTCTACCGCGATCCGCAGGCGGTGGTGCGCGCCGACCGGGCGGCCGATGTGCCGGCGGCGCTCGCCGCGCTGCGCGGCCACCATGCCGCCGGGTTCATCGGCTATGAAGCCGGCGCGGCGTTCGAGCCGCGCCTGACCGGCTTGCCCGGCGCAAACGGCGTGGCGGGCGCGCCGCCGATGCTGTGGTTCGGGCTGTTCGGCCCGCCCGAACCCGTCAATCCCGCGGCGTTTCTGCCCGATCCGGCGGGCGCATGGATCGGCGCGCCCGAACCGCTGGTTGCGCGTGCCGATTATCTCGCCCGCGTCGCGGCGGCGCAGGCGGCGATCCGCGCCGGCGACATCTATCAGGCCAATATCAGCTTTCCGGCGGCGGCGCGCTGGACGGGAGATGTGCTCGCGCTTTACGCCGGGCTGCGCCGCCGCGCCGGGGCCGCGCATGGCGCGCTGGTGTTTACCGGCGAGCATGTCATCCTGTCGCTGTCGCCCGAGCTGTTCTTCACGCTTGACGGCGGCGTGCTGACCGCGCGGCCGATGAAGGGCACCGCCCCGCCCGGCAGCGACCCGGCGCTGCTCGCCGGCGATCCCAAGCAGCGCGCCGAAAATCTGATGATCGTCGATCTGCTGCGCAACGACCTTGCCCGGATCGCGGTTCCCGGCAGCGTCGCGGTGCCCGAGCTGTTCCGGGTCGAGGCGTATCCGACCGTCCAGCAGATGGTGTCGACGGTCACCGCCCGCATCCGCCCCGGCTGCGACGCGATCGACGCGCTGGCGGCGCTGTTTCCGTGCGGATCGATCACCGGCGCGCCCAAGATCCGCGCGATGGAGGTGATCGCCGCGCTGGAGCAGGCCCCGCGCGGCGTTTATACCGGCGCGGTCGGGCGCATCGATCCGGATGGCGGGGCGGCGTTCAACGTCGCCATCCGCACTCTGGTGACGACGCCCGGTGCCGATCGGGCGCTGCTGGCGATGGGATCGGGGATTGTCGCGGACTCCGATCCCGCCGATGAGTGGCGCGAATGCCTGTCCAAAGGAGCCTTTGTGGCGTCTGACGCCGGTTTTGACCTGATCGAGACGATCGCTTTTGACCCTGAGGACGGGCTGTTGCGGCTGGAGGCGCATCTGGCGCGGCTGAAGGCGAGTGCGGCGGCGCTGGGCTTTGCGTTCAACCGCCATGCCGCGCGCAACGAGTTGCAGGCGGCGACATTCCGGCTGCGCGCCCCCGCGCGGGTGCGGCTGCTCGCTTCGGCCGGCGGCAGCCTTGCGGTCGAGGTGCGGGCGATGCCGCCGGTCCCGCCCGGCCCGGTCGAGGTCGCGCTTGCCGACATGACGCTGCCGCGCGCCGATCTGCGCCGCGTGCACAAGACCAGCGACCGCGCCTTTTACGACGATCCGCGCCGCGCCGCCGGGACGTTCGAGGTCGCGTTCGTCGATGCCGAGGGATTCCTGACCGAAGGCAGCTTCACCAACCTGTTCGTCGAGCGCGACGGGACGTTGCTGACCCCGCCGCTGTCGCGCGGGCTGCTGCCCGGCGTGCTGCGCGCCGAGCTGATCGCCGAGGGCCGCGCGCGCGAGGCCGATCTGGTGCCGGCGGATCTGGGCGACGGATTCCTGATCGGCAATGCACTGCGCGGACTGTTGCGGGCGCGGCTGCGTCGGCTATAGCCCGGCGGGCCTGCCCGCAAAGGAGTGCCCATGCCCGCCCCCTCCGTCGCCCGTCTTTCCGCCGCGCTCAACCGTATCCAGCCGTCCGCGACGCTGGCCATGACCCAGCGTGTCGGCGACCTGAAGCGGCAGGGCATTGACGTGATCGGCCTGTCGGCGGGCGAACCCGATTTCGACACCCCCGATTTCGTCAAGGACGCGGCCATCGCCGCCATTCGCGGCGGCCAGACCAAATACACCAATGTCGACGGCACGCCCGAGCTGAAGGCGGCGATCATCGCCAAATTCGCCCGCGACAACGGGCTGACCTTCACCCCCGGCCAGGTGAGCGTGAATGTCGGCGGCAAGCACACCATCTTCAACGCCATCGTCGCCACCTGCGATGCCGGCGACGAAGTGGTGATCCCCGCGCCCTATTGGGTCAGCTATCCCGACATCGTCGCTTATGCCGGGGCAACGCCGGTGTTCATCGCCGCCGGGGCCGATCAGGGGTACAAGATCACCCCCGAACAGCTTGATGCCGCGATCACGCCGCGCACGCGCTGGGTGCTGATCAACTCGCCGTCCAACCCCAGCGGCGCGGCCTATAGCGCCGCCGAGCTTCAGGCGCTGGGCGAGGTCGTCCGCCGCCATCCGCATGTCCTCGTCATGACCGACGACATGTATGAACATATCTTCTACGCCGATTTCCCGTTCGCGACGCTCGCCCAGCTCTGCCCGGACCTTCAGGACCGCATCCTGACCGTCAATGGCTGTTCCAAGGCCTATGCGATGACCGGCTGGCGGATCGGCTATGCCGCCGGGCCGGACTGGATCATCAAGGCGATGGGCAAGCTCCAGTCGCAATCGACGTCCAACCCCTGTTCGGTCGCGCAGGCGGCGGCGGTCGCGGCGCTCACTGGCCCGCAGGATTTTCTGGCCGAGCGGCAGGCGGCGTTCCGCGCCCGGCGCGACATGGTGGTGGCGATGCTCAACGCCGCGCCCGGCCTGTCCTGCCCGACGCCCGAAGGCGCATTCTATGTCTATCCGGATGCAAGCGGCCTGATTGGCAAGGCGACGCCGGAGGGACGGCGGATCGCGACCGATGACGATCTGATCGATTATTTCCTCGATCATGCCCGCGTCGCCGCCGTGTCGGGCGCGGCGTTCGGCCTGTCGCCGGCATTCCGCGTCAGCTACGCGACCTCGGATGCGGTGCTGCGCGATGCCTGCACCCGCATTCAGGAGGCGTGCGCCGCGCTGCGCTGATCTGGCGCGCTCCCACAGGCTGATTGGCTGGCTGATCGGCCCGCTCATGCGGGCTGATCGAAAATCTGCATCACCCGCGCTCTGGTTCATCGCGCGGCCAGCATCCATTTGCGATCCCGAACCGTAACTTCGATCATCGCCGGGCCGTTCCCCCGAACGCCCCCCGGCCTCGACAGAGAAAGCCGATGTCCTTTTTCCGCTCCGCCCTGCTCCGCCAGTTTCTGGGCGGCTTCGCCCTGGGGGCGGTGCTGCTGCTCGGCTGGCAGGCGACCGACCGGGCGTTCGCGCCCGATGAGGCCGAAATCGCCGCCCGCCCGGCAGCGGGGCAGGCCGGCGCGTCGGTGATGGCGCAGGCGAGGCCGTGATCCGGGCCGCCGCGCCGATCGCCGCGCTGATCGCCGCTCTGGCGCTTGGCGGTGCGGCGACGGTCGCGGTGCCGCCGGCGCGGACCGATGTTCCCGCCGCCGGATCGCGCGCGACGGCGGTGCTGGCGGGCGGATGTTTCTGGGGCGTCGAGGCGGTGTTCGAACGGCTGGCGGGCGTCGAGTCGGTCGATTCGGGCTATGCCGGCGGATCGGCGGGCGATGCGCGGTACGACATCGTCTCGGCCCAGCGCAGCCGCCATGCCGAGGCGGTGCGCATCGTCTATGATCCGCGCCGGATCAGCTATGCGACGCTGCTGCGCGTGTTTTTCGCCGTGGCGCATGACCCGACCCAGATCGACCGGCAGGGACCCGATGTCGGGCCAAGCTATCGCTCCGCGATCTTCCCCGCCGATGCCGCGCAGGCCCGGGTGGCGCGCGCCTATATCGCCCAGCTCGATGCGGCGCGGGTATTCGCCCGCCCGCTGGCGACCCGCATCGAAACCGGGCACTTCTACCCGGCCGAGGCCTATCATCAGGACTTCATGGCCCGGCACCCCGACCATCCCTATATCCGCGCGCACGACGTGCCCAAGGTCAGGGCGCTGGCGCGGACTTTCCCGGCGCTGCTGCGCGGCTGAGCCTTGGTCGCGGCCCCGGCGCGCGCCCTCAGGCGGCGATCGGGAAGCGGAGCAGCCGGTTGCTGAGCGCGACCAGCGCCTCGGCACCATCGCCGGCGGCGCGGCGGATCTCCGGATGATCGGCATCCAGCCCGCCGGTCAGAGCGCCGAAAGCCGGCAGGATCAGCTTGCCCGCGCTGCGCACGAAACAGCGCCGCGCCACCTGACGCCCGCGCACGCGGACGCGGAGCTTGGGGTGGAAATGCCCCGAAATCTCGGGCCGCGGATCGGCGGGATCGGCCTCATGGCGCAGCACCAGCCCGTCGACCACCGCTTCATCGCGCATCGTGCCGGGCAGCGGGCGCGCGTCCGCAACCGTCGGGGCGGGATCGTGATTGCCGGTGATCCAGACCAGCCGGGTCGACGCCGCCAGCGCCTCGATCAGCGCACGCGCACGCTCGGGCAGTCGCGCGCCGCCGTCCGGATCGTGGAAACTGTCGCCCAGACACCAGATTTCCTGCGCCCCGGTCTGCCCGGCAAGCGCGGTGAGGGCGTCGAGCGTGGCCTGCGAATCATAGGGCGGCAGCATCTGGCCGGTGCGGGCGAACCAGCTTGCCTTTTCCAGATGCAGATCGGCGACCAGCAGCGCCCGGCGTGCCGGCCAGAACAGCGCCCCTTCGGGAAGCGCGGCCAGCTGATGCCCGGCGAACGAAAAGCGAACCATGGCCCAAGCCCTAACGGCTTTGCCCGGTCATGCAAACGGGGCGATATCTGATCCCGATTTATCTCTGGTGCGGCTCACGCCGCACGGGCGGCACCGGCCCACACCCCCACCCGGCCTCCCACATGATGCTGGCGCTGGGAGGCCGGATGGGGGCGCGGGCCGGTGCCGCGACCGCGCTATCAGGTGCGCAACAGCAACGCGCGAAAACCGCGCTCAGCCCGCCGCCTTTTCCACCGCGCGCAGCACGCGCAGCAGGTTGCCGCTCCACACTTTCCTGATGTCGGTGTCCGAATAGCCGGCGGCGCGCAGCGCGGCGGTGATCCGCGGCAGGGCGGCGACGTCGATCATGCCGGTCACGCCGCCGCCGCCATCCCAGTCCGCGCCGATGCCGACATGGTCGGGACCGAGCAGCTTCAGACAGTGCAGCAGGCTGGCCATGAACTGGTCGAACGTCGCCGGATTATAGGGCTGCACCCGGTCGAGCGCCGCCCATTCCGCCGCCACTGCGCGCTGCGCCGCCGGGTCGACACGGTCCATCGCCTCGCGCTTTGCCCACAGCGCCTGCCGCGCCGGGCTGCGGTCCACCGGGGCGAGGAAGATGCTGTTGACGAACACGACGCCGCCGCGCGCCGCCAGCGCCTTCAGCCGCTCATCGTCAAGGTTGCGCGGATGATCGAACACCGCGCGCGGGCCGGAATGGGACAGGATGATCGGCGCGCGCGACAAGGCCAGCATCTGGTCGAACGCGGCATCCGAGGCATGGCTGGCGTCGATCACCATGCCCAGCCGGTTCATCTCGGCCACCCATTGCCGGCCGAGCGCGCTCAGCCCTTGATGGCTGCCGCGCCCGCCGCTTGCCGCATCGGCAAACTGGTTGTCGCCATTGTGCACCGGACCGGCCAGCCGCACGCCGGCGCGGTGGAAATCGGCCAGCTTGGCGACGCTGTCGCCGAGCGGATAGCTGTTCTCGATCGATTGCAGCACGATGATCCGCCCGCGCGCGGCGAGCCGTTCGATCTCCGCCGCGCTGGTCGCCAGCGCCATGCGCCCGCCGCTGCCATCCACCATCGCGCGGATCTGGCGCAGCCGCGTGCGGGCATGATCGGCGGCGCGGGCATAGCCGGCGGCGTCGAGCGGCCCCTGTTCGGTGTAGATGACGAAAAACCCGCCATCCAGCCCGCCTTCGGCCATGCGCGGCAGATCGACCTGGCTGAGGTCGCCCGCATAATCGTGCCGGTCGCCGATCCGCCAGCCGGGCCGGCCGAGATGGACCGGCGTGTCGAGATGGGTGTCGAGCGCGAGCAGGCCCATGTGCAGCGCCCGCGCAGCATCGGCGGGCGCGGCCGGCGACGGCGCGGTGGCCGGCTGGTCTGCCGCCGCACATGCGGCGAGCGCCAGCGCGGCAAACGCCAGAGCGGGCCATTTCAGTGCGGCAGGTTTCGGCGCCGCAGATGCCGGCCGGGCCATGGTCAGCGCGCCGCCAGTTCGGTGGGCGCCGGCACCGCCGACGAGCCGCCGCGCACGAACCGCACCTGCTTGTTGGCGAAATCCACCGACACGCGCGAGAACAGCCTGAGCGCATCCATGCCGAGCAGCATCGCCGGCCGGTCGGCAAGGCCGAAGCGGCGGAACGGCTCGGCATCGGTAAAGGCGACCGGCAGGTTGTTGAGCGTCAGCCCGCCGATACGGATCTGGCGGATATGCGCGAACTGCGCGCTGATCGTGTCGCCGGTCACGCTGGTCAGCGCGACCGGGAGCAGCGGCCCGGCGCGGTGGCGATTGCCCAGCCGGCGCAGCAGCGCGAGATTGCCGATGCTGGTTTCAGCGCCGGTGTCGACGATCACCTGGATGCGCTGCCCCTCGATGCTCGAATCGACGAGGATCAGCTGGCCGAACCGGCTTTTGGCGCGCACGACGATCATGTCATCGTCGCGGCGTTCCTCGCGCTTGCGCGCCGCCGACACGGTCATCCGCCCCGCCTTGAAATCGAGCACCAGCCGCCGCGCCTGCAGGCTGTCGAGGCCAAGCAGCCCGGCCGCGCCGATATGCACCGCCTCAAGCGCCGGGGCCTCGATCGGGGCGATGGCGGTGCCCGACACCTCGAGCTGCGGCACGATCACCGTGCGCACCTGGTCGGTGCCGGTGACCGTGACCAGCCGGCGCACCGGGCCGGGGGCCAGTTGCAGCCGCTCGGCCAGCTGGCGCGACACCACCGTCCGCTCGGCCCCGGTGTCGACGACAAAGGGAATGTCGGTCAGGCCGCCGATCGCCACCGGCACCGTCATCCGCGCCGCCCGGTCCGCGCCCAGATCGAGCGTCGCCAGCGGGTCGCCGGGGGCGTCATCGGCCGGCTGCGCGGCTGGCGCGGCGGCAGCGGGGGCGAGATCGGGCGGGGTCGCGGCGGCCGGCATCAGCGCAAGGGCGGCGAGCAGCGGGGCAAAAGCGGTCGGCATGGTGGTGATCCTTCTCCGCCCGCCATATTGCCCGGTTCGCGCGCCCTTCGCCAGCGCCGCCCGCGCGCGGTCTGCACGGGCGGATCGGCACCGCGTCAATCGGCGCGCATTGCCTCGGCCGCCAGCGCCTCGGCCTCGATCAGCAGCTGATCGTCGACCCCGCGCGCGGCGACGCGCTCGCGCCCGATCAGCACCAGCACCGGCACCGCCAGCGGGCTGACCCGCTCCAGATCCATGTGCAGCATCGTCGGCCCGGCGCGTTCGAGCAGCGCCGCCAGCCGCCCGAGATCGGTCATCCGCGCGCGGGCATCGTCCCATGCCGCCTTGAGTAACAGGTGATCGGGTTCATAGCGGGTGAGCACGTCATAGATCAGGTCGGTCGAAAAACTGACCTGCCGTCCGGTCTTGCGCTTGCCGGGATGCTGGCGCTCGACCAGCCCGCCGATCACCGCGACCTCGCGGAACGCGCGCTTGAGCAGCGAGCTTTGCTGCGCCCATTCGACGAACTCATGTTCCAATATGTCGGGCGAAAACAGCGCGGCGGGATCGCTGATCGGGGCAAGGCTGGTCGTCGCCAGCGCATAGTCGCTGGCGACAAAGCCGAGCGGTTGCAGCCCGAGACTGTCCATCCGCCGCGTCAGCAGCATGCCGAGCGACTGGTTGGCGTTCCAGCCTTCAAACGTATAGGCGACGAGGTGGTGCCGCCCCTCGCGCGGGAAGGTTTCGACCAGCAGCTCGCCGGGGCGGGGCAGGCGCGAGCGGCGGGCCTGCATGTCCAGCCATTCGCGCACATCGGCGGGAAAGCGCGCCCATATCGCAGGATCGGCGAGAAAGGCGCGCACCCGGTCGGCCAGGTGGCTGGAAATCGGCATGCGCGCGCCGCCATAGGTCGGCACCCGCGCCGGGCGGCTGGTGGCGCGCACCACCACATCCTCGGCCTCCACCCGCTCGACCTCCAGCGTCAGCCCGGCAAAGAAGAATGTGTCCCCCGGCCCCAAAGTCGCGGCGAAGGATTCCTCGATCCGCCCGAGGCTGCGGCCGTTGCGGAAGCGGACGTTCAGCATCGCTGCCTCGACGATGATGCCCGCATTCAGCCGGTGCTGGGTGACAAAGGCCGGATGGCTGACGCGCCAGCGCCCGTCGGCGTCGCGGGCCAGCCGGCGGAACCGGTCATAGCTTTTGAGCGCATAGCCGCCCGAGGCGACAAAGCCGATCACCTGCGCGAACAGCTCGGCGGTCAGCGCCGAATAGGGCAGGGCGGCGCGCACCTCGTCGAGCAGCGCCGCCTCGTCGAACGGCGCGGCAGCGGCGCAGGCCATGATGTGCTGGGCGAGCACGTCGAGCGCACCCGGCCGGAACTGTTCCTGATCGAGCGTGGCCTCGGCCACCGCATCGACCGCCGCGCGCGCCTCCAGATATTCGAAGCGGTTGCCGGGGACGATCAGCGCCTCCGACGCCTGATCGAGCCGGTGATTGGCGCGCCCGACGCGCTGCAACAGCCGCGATGATCCCTTGGGCGCGCCCATCTGGATCACGCAGTCGACATCGCCCCAGTCGACGCCCAGATCGAGCGAGGCGGTGGCGACGAGCGCGCGCAGCCGCCCGGCGGCCATCGCCTCTTCCACCTTGCGCCGCGCCTCGACCGACAGGCTGCCATGATGGATGCCGATCGGCAGCTGCGCGTCGTTGAGCGTCCACAGGTCCTGAAAGATCAGCTCGGCCAGGCTGCGCGTGTTGCAGAACACGATGGTCGTGCGCCGCCGCGCGATTTCGGCCATCACCTGCCGCGCCGCATAACGGCCGCTATGCCCGGCCCAGGGGATGCGGTCATCGGGAATGACGATCCGGATGTCTGGCGGCGCGCCCGGATCGCCGGTCACCAGCGCGACCGAATCGATGTCGCCATAAGGTGCCAGCCAGGCGCGATAGGCATCGGGATCGGCGACGGTTGCCGACAGGGCGGTGCGGCGCAGCGCCGGGGCCAGCGCCTGCAACCGTGCAAGCGACAGCGCCAGCAGATCGCCGCGCTTGCCGCTGGCAAAGGCATGAACCTCGTCGATCACCACCCGCCTGACGGTCGCCAGCAGCGCCGCGCTGTCGGGATAGGACAGCAACAGGCTCAGCGACTCGGGCGTCGTCAGCAGGATGTGCGGCGGGCGCGCGCGCTGGCGGGCCTTGCGGTCCGATGGCGTGTCGCCGCTGCGCGTTTCGACGCTGATGTTCAGGCCCATTTCGGCAATCGGCGTCATCAGGTTGCGCCGCACATCGACCGCCAGCGCCTTGAGCGGCGAGACATAAAGCGTGTGCAGCCCATCGCCGGGATCCTCGGCCAGATCGACGAGCGTCGGCAGGAAACCGGCAAGCGTCTTGCCCGCCCCGGTCTGCGCGACGAGCAGCGCGTGGCGGCCCGCCGCCGCGGCGTCGAGCATGTCGAGCTGGTGGCGGCGCGGCACCCAGCCGCGCGCGGCGAACCAGTCGGCGATCCGGGCCGGCAGGCGCGGATGCAGGGAGGGCGGGGTGGCGGCACCCGTGTCGGCCATGGTCTGTCCAGTGAAGCGCCGGGGCGCGGCGCGCAACCCCCGGCCACGATCTCTGGCTGCCATCGGGCGCGGCGATCGGGGGGGGGCGATAACGGTTTGCGATCCGTGCGGCGGGGGATTAATGGCCTGAAGCCATGGGACAGATTGCGCCGCGCGCCTTCGGGCTTGCCATTCTCGCCGTCGTGCTGGGCGTTGTTGCCAGCGTCGTCTGGGTGCTTGTCTATGCGCTGGCGGTCGCGCCGGGGCAGGGGCAGCAGGCCTATGTCGATTATGCCAACGCCGCCGCGCCGACCATTGCGCTGACGACCGGCGTGCCGATCATGGTGCTGCTCGGCTGGTGGATCGGGCGCGGCCGCGACCGGCGCACGGCGCTGTTCGGCGGGGCGCTGGTGGCGCTGTTCTTCTTCGCGATCGACATCGCGCTGCTCGCCGGGCTGGGCAATATCGCGCTTGCGCCCTGGGCCGAAATCCTGCCGGGCTATGCCGCGCGGCTGGCGGCGGCGCTGGCCGGGGCGGCGCTCGCCGCCCGGGGCGGGGCGCGCACGGCCGGCTGAACCACGCCATGGCGCGCCTCGGCGACTGGATCGAGCCGCGCGCCGAGGGCATCTACATCCCCGCCGCAGATGCATGGATCGATCCGTCGCGGCCCAAGCCGCGCGCGCTCGTCACCCATGGCCATGCCGATCATGCGCGCGGCGGCCATGGCTGTGTCTGGGCGACGCCGGCGACGCTGGCGATCATGGACGCGCGCTACGGCCCGCAACAGGCGGTGCCGGTCGATCATGGCGCGGCGCTGACGCTGGGCGATGTCGCCATCCGCTTCGTGCCCGCCGGCCATGTGCTCGGCTCGGCGCAGATCGTGCTCGACCATCGCGGCGAACGCATCGTCGTGTCGGGCGATTACAAGCGCCGCGCCGATCCCACCTGCCTGCCGTTCGAACCCGTTGCCTGCGACGTGTTCGTGACCGAGGCGACGTTCGGCCTGCCGGTGTTCGTCCATCCCGATACCGGCGACGAGATCGACCGGCTGCTCGCCGCCGTCCATGCCAATCCCGACCGGGCGGTGCTGCTGGGCGCCTATGCGCTTGGCAAGGCGCAGCGGATCATCGCCGAACTCAGGCTGCGCGGCCATCATGCGCCGATCTATCTGCACGGCGCGATGGAGCGGCTGTGCGCGCTTTATGCCGCGCACGGCGTCGCGCTGGGCGAGCTGCGCCCGGTTGCGGGGGCGGCGCGCGCCGACATGGCCGGGCATATCGTGCTCTGCCCGCCCGCCGCGCTCAACGACCGCTGGAGCCGCCGCCTGCCCGATCCGCTGACCGCGATGGCATCGGGCTGGATGCGCATCCGCCAGCGCGCCCGCCAGCGCAATGTCGAGCTGCCGCTGATCGTGTCTGACCATGCCGACTGGAACGAGCTGTGCGCGACCATCATCGAAATCGCGCCGCGCGAAGTGTGGGTGACGCATGGCCGCGAGGATGCGCTTGTCCATTGGTGCGCCACCCGCCAGATCAGGGCGCGCGCGCTCGACATTCGCGGCTATGAGGACGAGGACGACTGATGGCGAAATGGGGACGGTGGCTGGCAATCGGCGGCGTCGCGGCGGTGGCGGCGAGCGCCTATCTCTATGCGCGGCGCGAGGCGCGGGCGGCGCAGCCCGGTTACAGGGTGGTCGAACGCGCCGGGGCGATCGAGATCCGCGACTATCCGGCGCTGCTGGTCGCCCAGTCCGAAGACCCGGGCGACCGCAAATCGAGCCTTGATCGCGGCTTTCGCAAGCTCGCCCGCTACATCTTCGCCAAGTCGCGCGAGGGCGAGAAGATCGCGATGACCGCGCCCGTGCTCCACGATGCCGCAGCACCCGGCCGCTGGCGCACGCGCTTCATCATGCCCGCCGGCTATCGCCGCGACACTTTGCCTGCCCCGGCCGCCGGGGTCGACATTGCCGATGTCCCGGCGCGGCGGGTGGCGGCGATCCGCTTCAACGGCCGTGTCGACGATGCCGCGCTCACCCGGCGCGAGGCCGATCTGCGCGCCTGGCTGGCGGCGCGCGGCCTGACCGGCGGGGCGGCCGAATATGCATTTTACAACAGCCCGTTCGTCGCGGCGGCAATGCGCCGCAACGAGGTGCTGATCCCGCTCGCCGGCTAGGGCGCTCCAGGTCTTTGGTTTGACGCATTTTCCGAGCCGCCGGGCGGTTCCGCCCGGCGCGCGGATGCGTCAGTGCCCGGCCTGCGGCCCGCGCACGATGCCCGACCGGCCAAGCTGATCGTCGATCTGCGCGACCAGCCGGTCCAGCCCTGCCTCCGACCGGCCTTCGGCACGGGCGACGAGCACGTCCTGGGTGTTCGATGCACGCAGCAGCCACCAGCCATCGGCGGTGGTCACGCGCGCGCCATCGGTGCGGTCGACGGTCGCGCCTTCGCTTTCCAGCCGCGCCAGCACTTCATCGACAACGGCGAATTTGCGCGTTTCATCGACCTGGAAGCGCATTTCGGGCGTGTTGATCATCTGCGGCATCGCGCGGCGCAGATCGGCGAGCGAGCGGCCCGCCCGCGTCAGCGCGCCGATCAGCCGCACCGCGGCATAGAGCGCGTCGTCGAACCCGTAATAATCATGGGCAAAGAAGATATGCCCGCTCATCTCCCCGGCCAGCGGCGCGCCGGTTTCCTTCATCTTCGACTTGATCAGGCTGTGGCCGGTCTTCCACATCAGCGGCGTGCCGCCCAGCTCGGCGATGCGGTCGTAAAGCGCCTGGCTGGCCTTCACATCGGCGATCACCGTCGCGCCGGGCAGATCGGCAAGCACCGCCTCTGCAAGCACGGCGAGCAGCTGGTCGCCCCACACCACCTGGCCTTCGCCATCGACCGCGCCGATGCGGTCGCCATCGCCGTCAAAGGCGATGCCGAAATCCAGCCCCTTGTCGGCCACCAGCCGCTTCAGATCGGCCAGATTCTTTTCCTCGGTCGGATCGGGATGATGGTTGGGAAAGGCCGGATCGACATCGGTGTAGAGCAGGTGATGCTCACCGGGCAGCAGCCTGACCAGCTTTTCGAGCGCCGGGCCGGCCGCGCCATTGCCGGCGTCCCAGCCGATGCGGAACGCGCCGCCGGCAAAGCCCTGCACCAGCCGCGCGACATAGCGGTCGAGGATCTCGATATCGCTGACCTCGGCCGGGCCGTCCGCACCCAGCCAGTCCCCGGCGGCGGCCAGCCGGCCGATTTCCTGAATGTCCGCCCCGAAGAACGGCCGGTGCTGGAACACCATCTTGAAGCCGTTATAGCTTGGCGGATTGTGGCTGCCGGTGATCTGGATGCCGCCATCGACGTCGAGCACCGCTTCGGCGAAATAAAGCATCGGCGTCGCGCCCAGCCCGACCCGCACCACTGCGCAGCCGCTGTCGGTCAGCCCGCGCGTCAGCGCCTCGGCCAGCATCGGCGAGCTGTCGCGCCCGTCCCAGCCGAGCGCGACCCGCGTGCCCCCGGCGCGGCGCAGCAGCGTCGCAAAGCTGCGGCCGATCGCATAGGCATCCTCGGCCCCGAGCGTCTGGCCGATGACCCCGCGAATGTCGTATTCGCGCAGGCAGCTGGCGTGAAACTGATGTGACATCAAACCTCCTGTTCGGGCAGCGCGCCGATCGGCCGCTCCCTTACACCTTAATTGTTGCCGCTCCGTTCGTGTTCAGCCAGCAACAGGTCGCGTGCGGCATTGACCTGATTGGCCAGCCCCGCGCTGCCCCCGGCATCGGGATGGACCCGCGCCATCAGCCGGCGATGCGCGGCCCGGATCGCCGCCGCATCGGCATCGGCGGCAACGCCCAGCAGCTGCCGCGCCTCGGCCAGCGCCGCGGCGGGCGGGCCGTCGCTGCCGATACGCCTGCCCCCTTCGTGTCCCGCCCGGATGCGCCGCGACCGGCCCCGCCACCACAGCAGGACGAACCCGGCCAGCGCCAGCAGCGTGACCAGCTTGGCCATCAGGCCCCGGCGCTGCTGGTGGTCGCCGCCTGATCCCCCTCGGGCAGGCCCAGCCCCGCCACCAGCTCGCGCAGCTCCTGCCGGGCGGCGACATGGCCCAGCCCGACATCCTGGATCTGGCCGATGTCGAGCATGGTCAGCCCGCTTGGGAACAGCTCGCGATAGATCACGCGCTCGCCCAGCCCCGGGATCAGCCGGAAGCCGACGCGCCGCGCCAGCGCCGTCAGCGCTTCGCCGACGCGGCGCATGTTGCGCGCCTCGATATGCTGCAGGCGGTTGCGCAGCACGACCCAGTCGATGGTCGTGCCATCGGCCTTGGCGCGGGCCTTGCGCGCGTCCCAGATCAGTTCGGAATAAAAGCTTGGCCGGCTGACCTTGTAGCTTTCGGGGTCGACCTGCCCGATCAGATCGAAATCGACAAAGCTGTCGTTCATCGGCGTGACCAGCGTGTTGGCAAGCGATGCCGCGCGCCGTGCGATCGGATCGTCGCGGCCGGGCGTGTCGATGACCAGAAACTCCGCCCCCTCGGACATTGCCGCGATCCTGGCCAGAAACGCCTGTTCGTCGCCCTCGCCATGCGTGTCGACGCGCGGCGTCGGCAGATCGACCTGCCGGCGCTTGGCGGTCGCGGCGCGGTTTTCCAGATAGCGGGCCAGGGTGCGCTGGCGATGATCAAGGTCGAGTGCGGCGACGCGCCGGCCCTGCGCGGCGAGAGCGACCGCGACATGAACGGCGGTGGTCGATTTGCCAGTTCCGCCTTTTTCATTAGCAAAAACAATAATATGCGTGCGATCGGCAGACATGAGATCCGGCTCGGCCCTTTGAAGAGTCTTGATGGCCGCTATCCGGCCCCCTATTCAGCGCCGCCCATATCGGAGGCCGTCCAGCCGTGCAAACCATCCGTCAGATCGATGCGCTCCGCGAGGCGGTCGCCGCCCTGCGCGCCGATGGCCAGCCGGTCGCGCTCGTCCCCACAATGGGGGCGCTGCACGCCGGCCATATCGCGCTGATCGCAGAGGCGCGCCGCCGCACGCCCCATGTCGTCGCGTCGATCTTCGTCAATCCGCGCCAGTTTGCCGCGCATGAGGATCTGGACCGCTATCCGCGCCGGCTGGCCAAGGATCAGGCGATGCTGGCCGAGGCGGGGTGCCAGCTGCTCTGGGCGCCCGAGGTCGACACCATGTATCCGGCCGGCTTTGCCAGTTCGATCACCATCACCGGCGTGACCGCACCGCTCGAGGGCGCGGCAAGGCCCGGCCATTTCGACGGCGTCGCCACTGTCGTCGCCAAGCTGTTCAATCAGGTCGGCCCCGACATCGCGCTGTTCGGGGAGAAGGATTATCAGCAGCTGGCGGTCATCCGCCGGCTGGTCGCGGACCTTGATTTCGCGATCGAGATTGTTGGCGTGCCGACCGAGCGTGAGGAGGACGGCGTCGCCCTGTCGTCGCGCAACGCCTATCTGACCGAGGAGGAGCGCGCCCAGGCCCGGGCGCTGCCGCGCGCTTTGGGCGAGGCGGCGGGGGCGATTGCGGCGGGTGGCGATGTTGCCGAGGCGCTGGCGCGCGCCGAAGCGGCGCTGGTCCGCGCCGGATTCGGCCCGGTCGATTATGTCGCGCTCGCCGATGCGGACACGCTGGCCCCGCTCGACCGGCTCGACCGCCCGGCCCGGCTGCTCGCCGCCGCATGGCTGGGGACGACGCGGCTGATCGACAATATCGCGGTGATGCCCGCCTGAACGGGGTGTTCTGATCGGGAAGAACGGCACCGGCCCGCACCGCAACCACCCCGGCACGTCCCTGAGCGCGCGTTAACCATTTTTTCAGCCCCGCCGCCCAAACCTGTCCGAGGTAGCAAGCGGAGGGGGCCTTATGGGCAGCAGCTACAAGAGTGCGGCGTTTCTGATTGAATCGCGACTGAGCGAGGCTGCGCGCGGTGACGCGCAGGCCTGTTTCGAACTTGGGATTGCCTATTCATCGGGGGCGGGCGGGCTGTCCGTCGACCTGATCGAGGCGCATAAATGGTTCAACCTGTCGGCGCTGGCGGGGCTTGCCCGCGCCCAGCAATGCCGGGCCGAGATCGCCGAGGAAATGACCGCGCGCGAGATCGCCGAGGCGCAGCGTCAGGCCCGCGCCTGGCTGAGCGCCACCCAGCGCCGCGCCGCCTGACCGGTCAGGCCGCGGCGTTCGCGCCGTCGCCGAACCGTCCGGTCAGCCAGCGGTGGAAGATCGCGACCGCCGGTGCCCGCAGCGCACGCGGGCGGCACGCGAACCAATAGCTGTAGGGGCTGGTTGCCGACACGTCGAACAGCCTGACGAGGCGCGGGTCATTGGCGTTGCGCAAATGGCTTTCGTGCATCATCGCCACGCCCAGCCCCTGCGCCGCCGCCTCCAGGATCAGCTGCCCCGAATCATAATGGTCGATCGCCTGTGGCTCGATCCGCCCGAGGCCGAGTGCGGCGCAAAAGGCGTCGAACGCATCGGGCAGATCGCGGTGCAGGAAGACGGTGGTGCGCGCCAGATCGCGCGGATGGCGAAGCGCGTCCGGCCCCTCGGTCATGCTGCGCGCGCCGATGGCGAAAATCTGGTTGCGGTCGAGCCGATAGGCGTAAAGCCCCGGATCGATGTCGCGCGCCAGCCAGATCGTCGCGTCGAGATCATCGCCCAGCCGCGACAGGCTGTGCGGCGCAGTGTCGATGTCCAGATGCAGTTCGGGATGGGCGGCGCGCAGCTCGGGCAGCAGCGGCAGCAATTGCTGCGTTGCGAACAATGGCAGCACCCCCAGCCGCAGCCGGAGCACCGGGGCGCTGCTGGTAAACCCCTCGATCGCCTGGGCCAGCCCCGACAGATGCGGGGCGATGGCGTCCATCAGCTTTTCGCCGTCGCTGTTCAGCCGCATCGCCTGGGGCAGCCGGTCGAACAGCGGCCGGCCCAGAAACCGTTCCAGCGTCTGCACGCGGCGGCTGAGCGCAGGGGAAGAGAGCGCAAGCTCTTCCGCCGCGGCCTTGACCGAGCCGAGCCGTGCGACCTGCTGAAATGCCTCGATTGCGGTCATCGGCGGAAGCCGGCGCACCCCCTGTCCCCCCAGTTCATAGCGGCCCCGGCGCCGCTCGTTTCCGCCCCATAACATGATTGCAGTTTATGCAATGCATCTTTCGCACTTCGCACTTGCACAAACTCATGCTGCACTGCACATAGGACGGGCCTTTCAGGCATCCTCTCCTAAAAACTTTTTCGGCCGGTCCGTTTGGACCGGCCTTTTTTTGGTTCCGGCGGGGGATCAGCGTGCCAGCCGCGCGGCGAGATAGGGCAGCAGCGCCAGCAGCGCAGCCCCGGCGGCCAGATAGGGCAGGGGTGGCCAGATTTCATACATGCCGACGCCGATTGACGGGCCGAGCACGAAGCACGCGCCGTTGACCGCCGTCGTCCGCCCGGCGACCGCGCCCTGCTCGTCGCTGCCGACAGCGAGCGACGCCCCGGCGGTGAAGGCCGGGCGCAGAAAGCCGAAGCCGAGCGACGCGAGCGCATAGGCGACGCACAGCATGTGCAGCGACGTTGCAAAGCCGGTGACGACACAGCCCGCCGCCGAGACGAGCGCCCCCCACAGCGCCAGTTCGCGGGGCTTGAGCTTGAGCGTCGGAATCAGCCCCCATTGCGCAAGCAGCGCCGCGCCCGCGCCGGTCATCAGCACCAGCCCGGTCGCCCCGGCGGCGGCCATGGTCGACAGGCCGAGCCGGTCGAGCACGACAAAGCCGATCGCCTGGCCGGTCATCGCCTGCGCATGGCCGGCGACCAGCCCGGTCAGCATCCACGGCCAGATGCGCGGTTCGGTGAGCTTCATCGGCGGGGTGCGGCCCTCGGCCATCGCCGCGCGCACGCTCGCCCCGGTCGGCTCGCCGCCGATCGACGGATAGCTGGCGGCGGCCCCGTGCGCGGCTGCCGGCTGGTCGTCGCCCAGCCGCGCCCAGGCATAGACGAGCACGATCACGCCGATGCCGGAAAACACAAAGGCCGGCCCGGCCAGCCCGACCACCGGCAGCACGAAAAACGGCGCCAGCGCCGGCCCGAGGATCGTCCCCAGCCCGAAGGCGGAAGCGAGCAGGGTGAGTGCCCCGGTGCGTTCTTCGCGGCTGCTGTGCGCGGCGACAATGGCCTGGGCCGCGGGAGGCGCGGCCGCGCCGAAGCCGCCATAGAGCATGCGGGCCAGGATGAACGCGCCAAAGGCGACGCCGGGCGCGATCCAGCCGATGATGCCGGCGGCCAGAAACGCCCCGCACAGCGACACTGACGAGATGAAGCCGAACAGCCCGAGCAGCACCATCGCCCGCCGCCCGGCCCGATCCGACCGTTCGGCCCAGAAGGGCGCGGCGATGACCCAGACCAGCGCCGACACCGAAAATGCCGCCGCGACCGCGCTGTCGGGCACTTTGAGCGACCGGCCGATCGCCGGCAGCACCGATTGCAGCGCGGTGTTGCCGGCGGCGATCACCAGCATCACGACGAACAGCAGCTTGAACGGCGGCGCTTCCTTGCTGCCGCTCAGCGGCTCGCTTTCGCCAGCCGGCATGTTCCTGTCACCATGATCCGCCATTGCCGGGGAACCGATAGGGCAATGGCCGGCGCTGTAAAGCCTTGGTCTTTCAGCCGGTGCCCGAAACCGCCTGCCGCGCGCGGGGCTTGCCCGGCTTGCCTTTGGGGGGCGGATTTGCGACGCACGCGCGCCCCCGTCCAGGAGAGACGATGCCCGTTTCCACCGCCCGCCGCAAATCGCGCATCCCCGGGCTCGCCGCGTTGCTCCGGCTGCCGCCCGTGCTGTTCCTGCGCGGGTTCCTGAAGGCACCGGCCATGGTCGGATCGATCGTGCCGTCGTCGCAGCGGCTGATCGCGCGCATCCTGGCCCCTGTGGACTGGGGGCGGGTGCGGCTGTTCGTCGAATATGGGCCGGGGGTCGGCACCTTTACCCGGCCGATCCTTGACCGCCTGCCCGCCGACGCGGTGCTGGTGGCGATCGATCCCAATCCCGATTTCATCGATTATCTGAAGCGCGAGATCGTCGATCCGCGGCTGTGTCTGGTGCGCGGATCGGCGGCCGATGTCGAACAGATCATCGCCGATCTTGGCCATGATGCGGCCGATTACATCGTCTCCGGACTGCCATTTTCGACGCTGCCCGAGGGTGTGGCGGCCAGGATCGCCACCGCCACCGCCGCCGTGCTGCGCCCGGGCGGGGCGTTTCTGGTCTATCAGTTTTCGGGCAAGGCGCTGCGCTGGCTGGCCCCGGCCTTTCCCCGCATCGACCGTTCGCTCGAGCTGTGGAACGTGCCGCCGGGATTTTGCTTTTTCGGCTGGAAGGACTGAGCCGGTATCGCGCGGTGTGCGCGGCACCGGGGGTTGTTCGTTGGGAAGAACGGCACCGGCCCGCACCCCCACCCGGCCTCCCAACGGCAGGATACGCTATGGGAGGCCGGGTGGGGG
>NZ_JAPFGX010000036.1:0-27085 GCF_059803575.1 Sphingomonas sp. URJC2 | reverse complement strand
GCGCCGGTCTGTCAACGCCCGGCGCCCCGCCTCCGCATTTGCCCGGGGGTAGCCCCGGTGCGGGCCTCAGCCCGCGACCCCGTCATCCTTGAGCAGGCCGAGCGTGCGCAGCCGCTGATTGAGATAGCCCTGCGCCGAAATCGGCTCGGGATAGCGATTCGGCCGGTCCGGCCCGATGCAACCGGGCAGGGTGTCGATGATGAAATCGGGTGCCGGGTGCAGGAAGAAGGGCATCGAATAACGCGGCACCCCCCGCCGCTCGGGCGGCGGGTTGACGACCCGGTGGGTGGTCGAGGGCAGGACATGGTTCGTCAGCCGCTGCAGCATGTCGCCGACATTGACGACCAGCGCGCCTTCGGGTGGATCGACGGCCAGCCACTGGCCGTCGCGGTCGAGCAATTGCAGCCCCGCTTCCTCGGCCCCCAGCAACAAAGTGATGAGGTTGATATCCTCATGCGCGCCGGCACGCACGCCCGGCGCATCGGCCGACACCGGCGGATAATGCAGCAGCCGCATCACGCTGTTGCCATCGGCCACCGCCGGCACGAACCAGTCATCGGCCAGCCCCAGATGACGGGCAATCGCCGCCAGCAGCCGCGCCCCCGCCCGGTCGAACTGGGCGAACAGCGCCTGAAACACCTGGCGAAACTCGGGCAGTTCCTCGGGCCAGAGATTGGCGGGCATGTCGGCGGCGAAGCGGTGACCGGCCGGCAGGTCGCGCCCGACATGCCAGAACTCCTTCAGGTCATTCTCGGTCGCGCCCTTGGCAGTTTCGATGCCGAACGGCGTATAGCCGCGCTGCCCGGCCAGCCCGGCGACGTGGTAACGGGCCTTGGCTGCGACCGGCAGCTCGAAAAACGCCCGGGTCAGCGCCCAGGCGCGGTCGATCAGCGCCGCATCGATGCCATGGTCGCACACGACCGCGAAACCGAAGCGTTCGAAGGAACCGCCCAGCCGGGCGGCAAAGCCCGCCGGGTCCTGGTCCTGTTCGGCCAGCGACAGCGGCGGGATCTTGCGGGTGTCTGTGTCGATCATCGGGCCTTCCTAAGCGGCAATGCCGGCCTTTGAATATCCGTTTTTGCCCCGGGACGCTTTTTTGCGGCCACGGCTTTTTGCCCCCGCCCCCTTTCGCTGCCGCACGTGCCGGGCCATGGCGGGGGTGTGCGCCGCCCGATTTCCCCCGCTTCGTCCGCTTCGTCCCGCCTGCGCCAGCCGGGCTTTGCCGAGTTCGTCACGCTGATCGCCGCGCTGATGGCGATGACGGCGCTGGCAATCGATTCGATGCTGCCGGCGCTGCCCGCGATCGGCGCGGATCTGGGCGTCGAATCGGCCAATGACCGGCAATGGGTGGTCTCGGCATTCGTGCTCGGCATGGGGTTGGGCCAGATCGTCCATGGCCCGCTGTCCGACCGATTCGGCCGCCGGCCGGTGCTGCTGGGCAGCCTGGCGCTCGGCCTGATCTGCAATCTGGTCGCGGCCGCAGCCGGCAGCTTTGCGCTGCTCGTCGCCGCGCGCGTGGCGAGCGGGCTGGTGACCGCCTCGTCGCGCGTGCTCGCCGTGTCGATCGTGCGCGACCGGTTTGCCGGGGCCGAAATGGCGCGGGTGATGAGCCTTGCGACCATCGTGTTTCTGGCCGCGCCGATCCTCGCGCCCAGCATCGGCCAGCTGATCCTGCTGGTCGCCCCCTGGCGTGCGATCTTTGCGGTGCTTGCGGCAGCCGGGCTGGCGGTGATGCTGTGGGCGGGCCTCCGCCTGCCCGAAACCCTGCCGCCCGACCGGCGGGTGGCGTTCAGCCTCGCGGCACTCAGC
This sequence comes from Sphingomonas sp. URJC2, assembly GCF_059803575.1. Classification (NCBI taxonomy): domain Bacteria; kingdom Pseudomonadati; phylum Pseudomonadota; class Alphaproteobacteria; order Sphingomonadales; family Sphingomonadaceae; genus Sphingomonas; species Sphingomonas sp. URJC2. The sequence goes on along the minus strand of NZ_JAPFGX010000036.1, from coordinate 25,276 downwards.
CAGGGTTTTGCCGCCGTGATCGGCAACCGCATCGCCATCGGCTATACGCTCGCCGGCACGCTGCTGCTCGGCACACTTTATGGCTATATCCTGTCGGTCCAGCAGATTTTCGACACGGTGTTCGACGCGCCCGCGCTGTTCCCGGCGGTGTTTGCCGCCAGCGCGGCGGCGATGGGCGTCGCCGCCTATCTGAATTCGCGGATCGTCACCCGGCTCGGCCCGCGCCATGTGTCGCACCGGGCGCTGGCCGGCTATGTCGTGCTCGCCGCCCTGCATCTGGCGATCAGCATGGCCGGGCATGAAAGCCTGATCAGCTTTGCGCTGCTGCAGGCGGCGGCGCTGGCCTGTTTCGGGCTGGCCACGGCCAATATGACCGCAATCGCGATGGAGCCGATGGGACGGATCGCCGGCATGGCCTCCAGCGTTCAGGGGCTGATCCAGATCCTTGCCGGGGCGGGCATCGGCATCGTGATCGGTCAGGCGTTTGACGGCACGACCCGGCCGCTGTTCGCGGGCGCGGTGTTGGCCGGGCTGGCCGCGCTCGCCATCATCGCGCTGGCCGAGCGCGGCCGGCTGTTCCGCCGCGACTGACCGGGAGGCCGCACCCCCCGGTCAGCGGCAGATCAGCGGCGCAGCGGCGCGCAGCGGCGCTTGCCGCCCCGATCGATCTCGCGGCCGAGCAGCGCCCCGCCCGCTGCGCCCACGACCGTGCCGAGCGTCCGGTCACGCCCGCCATCGACCGCACGGCCGAGCAGCGCACCCGCCGCACCGCCGACGATCAGCCCGGTGGTGCCATTGGGACGACGGCAATAGGTGCGCCCGTCGCGCCCGCGCCATTCGCGATACTGCGCCTCGGCGCTGTCCAGCGGAACGACCGCCGCCGGCACGGCGAGCATGGCGGCACCGATGGAAAGAGTGAGGATACGCATGTTCAGCTCCTGCTGTTTCGCTCAAAAAATCATATCACCCCGGAACGGAGCGTGCGGCAATCATCGCAGCCCGGCGCTGAACAGCCGACAACGGCGCTGACAGAAACGCCGCGGCCGGCACGATTCCCGCTCGGCTCCCCGCCCGAATGTCTCGTTTCGGCGCAGTCGGTGGCGACGCCCGCGTTAACCGCGCATTTGCTTGGAGCGGGCTAGATTGCACGGCAGACAGGCCTTCAGGCCCGGGCCGGACGCTGCCGGTTTCCGGCCGGAGTTGAACGGGCCAGAGATGGACAGGGGTGTGACGATGCGAAGCGTGACGGAGATCGCAGCCAAGGGGTTCGGCCTGGCAGCCGCGCTGCTGATCGGTGCAGCGGCGGATGCGGCAACCTTCATCACCACCGTCCGCGGCGTCGTGACCGAACAATTCGTCACGCCGCTGACCCGGCCGGGCGCGACCAGCCCGATCAATGTCGGCGACGAAGTGGTGGCGACGTTCCGCTACACGCTGCCGGCGGGATCGGCCGCCGGGCAGACGGTTGCGATGTTCAACGGCAATCTGGCGACCTTCCGGATCGGCGGCATCAGCTGGACGTCGGACGCGGATCATCTCGGCGCGCTCGCCCCGCCCCGGCTGACGACGGGCGCGGACCCGCTCAGCGACTATTTCTCGACGATGGAAAACACCGCCGGCGATCTGCGCATCCGGCGCAACAGCTTCACCATTAGCCATTTCGGCTATGATCTTTACGAAGGCCCCGGCTTTCGCGGGACGTTCGACCCGGCGACCGCGATCACCAGCGAGATCGAAATGGGCAATCTGAGCGTCACCAACCTCGCCGCCGTTCCCGAACTGGCGATGTGGGCGCAGCTGATCGCCGGCTTTGGCGCGATCGGCATCGCCGTCCGCCAGCGCCGCTCGCGCCGGATGAAGTGGCAGGGGCTGGTCGCCCGGCTGAGCGGGCGCGTCCGCGAGGGCTGAGGCCCGCCTCCCCCGAAGATCGCACCGAATAAGATCGCACCGAATCGGCGCAAGCCCGGCTTCGCAGCGGCGCGGCCGCGCCCTAATCTTGTCCTGGCCCGGCGACCGCGGGCCAAGGAGGACATCAGATGCTCGCAGCGGGGCGGATCAGCCATCTCAACCTGCCGGTGCGCGATTTCGACGCCTCGCTCGATTTCTATGTCCGGCGGCTCGGCCTTGGCTATGTGCGCCATCTGCGCCCCGGCAAGGTGATCCTCGACTGGGCGGGCTTTGCCTTTTTCATCGAAGCGGCACCGGACATTGCGGCGCATCCGCGCTTTCATTTCGGCATCGAGACCACGACCGACGGAGTGCGCGACTGGGAAGCACGGCTTGCCCGCGCCGGCATCGCCCAGGTGGTCGGCCCGCAGCCAACGGGCCTTGCCGACACCTATGTGACGCCCGACGGCATCCGCACCGTGCTGTATTTCGCCGATCCGACCGGCCATGTCATCGAGGTCTATTCGCATATCGGCGTCGACACCGGCCATGTCGATCCGCACTGGGCGGCATTGTCGGGCGGGGCTGATCGGGCGTAGCCGAGATCGGGCGGGCGGGGCTGGTCAGCCGGGCAGCGTGCCGATCATGATCGCGGGCGCGGGCCGTTCGATGGTCGTACAGCCGGCGGCGCGCAGCATCGCCGCCACCTCGCCCGCGCGATAGGGCCGGCCGGCGCGGGTTTCGACCATCAGTACCATCGCGAACAGCGCGCCGCCCGCGGCACTCGTCCCGTCATCGTCGAGAAAATTGTCGCGCACGGCGATCCGCCCGCCCGGCTCCAGCGCCGCCGCCACCCGGCAGAGCAGCGCCGCCGCCGCATCGGGCGGCTCGCCGTGCAGGACATTGCTGATCAGCGCCAGATCATATGGCCCGCCCAGCGGATCGCGGTGGAAATCGCCGGGCAGAAAGCCGATGCGCGGCGCGGCGGGATCGGCGGCGATGATGTCGCGCGCGACGGCAATCGCGGCGGGCAGGTCGAACAGCACCGCGCTCAGCGCCGGATTGGCCGCGCACAGGCCGAGCGCATAGCTGCCGGCACCGCCGCCGACATCGATCAGCCGCCGCGACCGCGCCGGATCGATCGCCGCGACCGCGCCCGGCACATGGAACAGCACCGCCCGTTCATGCGCGGCGTGAAGCAGCACCGCCAGCCGGCCGGGATCGTCGAACAGGCTGCCGGTGCCCGGCGGCTGGCCGGTGCGCAGGATCGCGGTCAGCTCGCCCCAGGCCGCCCAGTCGGCACCGTGCAGCCGCAGCCAGGAGCCGATATGATAAGGCCCGGCGCGGTCGAGAAAGGCGGCGGCGACCGGCCGGTTGGCATAGGCATCGCCGTGACGGGCGACATAGCCCATCTCGTCGAGCGCGGCGAGCAGCCGGGTAAGCGCTGCAGCATCGCAGCCGAGCGTCTGCGCCAGCAGCGCCGCAGACGCCGGGCCGTGGCGGCCAAGCGCGGTGAACAGATCAAGCTCGGCCGCGCTGATCAGCGCCCGCGACCGCCAGATATCGGCATCGGCGAGCAGCCGGTCGAGCGCCGCCCCCAGATCGTCGGGATCGGCCGCAGGGGCCGTTGCTGCCTCAGTCGTCATAGGCGTGGCGCACGCGCGGATCGGGGGTCAGATACTGGACCAGTTCGATCTCATGGCCCGCCGGATCGCGCAGATAGGCGCGCAGCCGCGCCGGATGCGGCGGCTTGAGCGTGACATCGGTCCCTTCGGCGCGTGCCCGGTCGATCACCGCCGCCAGATCGAGCACGACGACGCCGATATGCGTCTGGCGCAGCGCCAGATCGGGGCCGTAAACCGCCCCGTCATAGGGCGAGCGGAAGGCGAGATAGCTGTCATCGTCGCCGATATGGACCCAGTCATAGCTGCGGTCGGCGGCGCGCTCATGCCCGCGCCCGCGCAGCCGCCAGTCGAACAGCCGGGTGTAGAAGCCGATCAGCGCGTCCAGATCGGGCGCGACATATTGGACATGCTCCAGATAGGCGCTCATGGCCGCCACCCGCTCACCAGGCTCTTGTGCGCGCCCAGCCGGATCGTCCGCACATCCGCCAGCCCCGCCGCCGCCAGCAGCGCCTCCGCCTCGGCATCGGTTTCCAGATAGGCCCCCGGCCGCTGCACATGCAGGCGCAGCGACAGCAGCGCCGCCGAGGCCGGCGTGACGCCATCGGCATCGAGCGCGAATTTGCCGATGGCGATGCGCCCGCCGGGGGCGAGCAGCGCCGCCGCGCGCGCGAGGATGTGCGCCTTTTCGTCGCGGGCGAAATAATGCAGCAGGTCGCTCAGCAGCACGAGGTCGAACCCCGGCACCAGCCCCGGCGCGGCGGCGGGATCGCAGGCATCGCCGGCAATCAGATCGATCCGCGTCCAGAGCGGCCCGGGCGCAGGCGCGGCGCGGTGGCGGGCAATCACCTCGTCCCGGTCGAGCAGCACCACGCGCAGATCGGGCCAGCGCGCGCACAGCGCCTCGGCGAACAGGCCGGTGCCGCCGCCCAGATCGAGCGCGCGGCGCGGCTCCGGTGCGCCAGGGGCCATCCCATCGGCCAGCGCCGCGACCAGGGCCGCCGCCTCGGCATCATTGGCAGCACCCACCGCCGCCAGATAATCGGGCAGGCCCGCCGCCTCCATGATCCGGGCGGCGCGCGGCCGTTCCCCCGGCGCGCGCAGCATGTCGGCCAGATCGAGCCAGACGCGGTTTTCGGTGCGAAACGCGCGCAGCGCCCCGCGAAGCGAGGCCGGGGCATTGCCCGCCAGCCGCTCCAGCCCGGCGGGCACCAGATACATATCGCCGTCGCGCGCCAGCAGGCCGATGGCGACCAGCCCGTCGAGCAGCACCCGCGCACCTGTCGCATCCATCCCTGCCGCCTGTGCAACCGTGCCGGCGCGCGCCCCGCCCGGCCCGATCAGGCCGAAAAGGTCGAGATCGAGCGCGGCCTGGAACAGGCATGACAGGCGAAATGCGGTGGCCAGCGACACCAGCTCGCCCCAGGGCAGGGCCGGGGGATCGGCGGGTGCTACGGCATGGACGGGCGGGGCGGGGCGCACGGCCGTTTCGGCTTCGGCGACGATCACGGTCTTGATCCCGTCCAGATCGATCCGGCGGGTCCGCGTGCAACGGAGCGCGCACAGAAACTCCTCAACCTCATCGTCGCTCTCCAGATAGCCCTGACCGGTCTTGAGCCGCATCCGCAGCGAGAACAGCGCGCCCGAGGGCGGCCGGGTGCGGGTGCGATCAAGCGTGAATTTGACGACCGCGACCCGCCCGCCCGGGGCCAGCGCGGCCACCGCGCCGGCGAGGATCGCCTGCTTGTCATCGGCCCCGAACAGCTCGAGCAGTTCGTTGACGATCACCAGATCATAGCGCGCGGGCAGCCGGGTGGTGCGGGCATCGCCGGTGATGCGGCCAAGCCGTGCCCCGACCCGCCGGGCGAGCGCCGCCGAGGGTGCAAAGCCCGATGCAAGGTCGAGAATATCGACGCGCAGCCCCGGATGGCGAGCGAGCAAAGCGGCGGCCATGTCGCCATCGCCGCCGCCCAGATCGAGAACGCGCGCGGGCGCGGCGTCGCGGCACAGGCGCTCGGCGACCTGGGCGGCAAATGCGCGGTTGATCGCCCGCAGCCCCGGCCGCCCGGCGATGCGCCCGTCGAGCAGTTCGCGGCGATAGCTGTCAGGGGCCCAAGATCGCCCGGTCAGGATCGCCGCCATGTCGAGCCAGACCCGGTTCTCCGCCCGGTGGGCGGCAAGCTCCGCCCAATGCGCGGCGGGCACGGCACCGAAAAGATTCGGGGCGAGCTGCCATCGCCCCGCGACCGGCGCGACCAGCCCCTGCCCGGCCAGCGCGCGCAGCAACAGGCCAAGCGGCTCCGGCCCGATGCCGCTTGCATGGACGAGCGCGGTCAGCGAACGCGGCCCGCCGGCCAGCGCGGCATCCAGCCCGGCATCGACCATCGCGAACACCAGCGCGGACAGCGCATGTCGCCCGGCCAGATCGGCGAGCACAGGCCCCGGCACATCCGCCGCAGCAGCCATGTCCGGCATGGCCGCAACAGTCTCGGGCGGCCTTTCCAGTAAATATCCGGCGGCTTCGGGCATATGATGATCCTATCGCGCCCCGCCGGCCATGTTGAATGGCAACTGACTCCGTTTTGGCGGCCATCCCGTTGACCCTTTGGACAGCAAAAACCTAGCAGTGAAGGCGCGGCATCATGACGAAACCCGCCGCATCAAGGGAGGAGAACGGACATGATTCTCGATCTCGACAAATCATCGAAAGCGCTCAACAGCCTGAAAACCAGTGCCGGCGAAAAAAATCTGGACGGGCTGCACAGCGCGCTCAAGACGTTTCGCGCCGGGCTGGGCACCGAGCTCAACGATGCCGAGTTCCGCTATGTGATGCAGACCCTGTTCAACGAACAGGTGGTGACCGTGCCGGCCGAGGAAGCGCGCAAGGCACCCCCGCCCACTCTGCTCGGCCATGGCTTCACCATCCGCCAGGTCATCTGACGGCCAAGTCGTCTGACGGGCGGCGGCGGCGAAACGGCGCTTTTCTGGACACGGATCCCATTTGATGCAGACGTCCGCGAAAATCGGCTGTTTCGCCGTCGCCCCCGGCGAGGCGCATCTGCTGGCCGGCACCATGGGGGGCGAGATCCTGTCGGTCGCGATCGACGATTTCGCCATTCTGGACCGGCTGCGCCCGCATCTGGGCGCGATCGAGGCAGTTGCCGCCCATCCCCGGCTGCCCTTCTGGGCGGCGATGGGGATGGACCGGCAGGTCAGCCTGATCGAACGCGGTGCGGACGGGCGGCTGCGCCTTGCCGACCGTTTCTCGTTCCGCGACACGCCGTGCCGCAACGATCCGGTGCCGGTGCCGCCCACCCAGTCGCTCAGCCAGGCGCTTACCTTTCACCCCTATGAGCCGCGGCTTGCCGTGCGGTCGGGGGCGTCGGGCGTGCTCGAAATGGAGTTCGGCAGCGGCCGGCTGGGGGTGCGCCACTGCACGCGCTTTCACGGCGACATCGATCTTGTCACGCTGCGCTATGTCGAGGACGGCGCGGCGCTGCTGAGCGCGGCGGGGGGCCATGCGGTGCTGTCGCGCGACGGGGTCGAGCTTCGCTCCTGGACGCTTGGCGATTTCAACCTGCACTGGTTCGAACCGCTGGGCGACGAGGAATATCTGGTCGCGTGCGACGAGCTTTATGTGATCCGCCTCGATCTCAAAGGGCGGCGGCCGCCGCTGCGCGGCCACCGGCTGACGCGCGACGATCTGGAACATGTGACGTTCAACCCGGTGTCGCGCCGCGCCTTTGCCGCCGGGTTTGACGGGCAGGTCTATGAAATCGATCCGGCGACCGGCGACTGGCGCGGCCATGCCTGGCGCGCGCCCTACAAGATGCGCTGGATCAGGACGCTCGAACGCGCGCCCGACACACTGATCGCGCACTGCTTCAACGGCGGGCTCTACAAGGTCGATCTGGCGACCGGCGCGACGGCGGCGGTGCTGAAGAACACGCCGGACACCGTCTGGTCGAGCGTGCGCGACGGCGATTCGCTGTGGTTTGCCGGCGAAGGGGCGGGCGTGCGGCGGATGACGCTTGGCCCGGCCGATCCGGTGACCGGCGCGGTCGCCATCACCCCCGACCGGCTCTGGACCAAGCCCGCACCCCATCAGACAGGCTTTGCCAAGCGGATCGACCGCGCCACCGGGCCGGACGGGCAGGCGGAGCTGCTGCTTGCGCAGAAAAACGGCGTGCTGCTCGCTCTGTCAGACCGGGGCGCGCGCACGGTTATCGCGCTCGATGAAGAGCTGCGCGATCTGGCGGTGATGCCGGGCGGCAGCCAGGCGCTGGTTTGCACCGAGGCGGGGTGCGTCTACCGGATCGACACCCATCAGGGCACGATCGAGGCCGCCTATGCCAATCAGCTGCGCGAGCCGATCTGGTCGCTCGCTTATCATCCCGGCCTTGGCCTTGCAGCCTTTGCCGAGCGGCGCGGCGAGCTGGTGATTGCCGAGGCCGATACGCTGAGCCCGGTGATGCGCTGGGGCCGGACATCGCGGCCGAAACGGATGAAATGGTGCGGCGACCGGCTGATCCATGTCCAGACCGGCGAGCTGTTGCGCTTCGATCCGCGCTCGGGCCGGTCCGACCCCTATGTCGCCGAATGCGGCAACACGATCGAGGATTTCATCTGGGACGCCGCCCAGCGCTATCTGGTGCTGGTCAACTATCGCACCGAGCTGGTGCTGTGCGATTTCGCCACCGGGGCCAAGCTGTCGGTCGTCCCCGATCAGGCCGATTTCTCCAAGGGGCTGGCCTGGCTCGACCGGCCCGGCGATCCCGCCGCCTATCCGCTTGAGTTCATCACCTATGGCCGCAGCGGCACCGCCCACCGGTTTCGCATCCACAATGAACGGCTGCTGGCGCTCGGCCCGGTCGCGCCCGCTTTGCTGAGGGACATGCCATGATCCGCATCGCCATCATCGCCGGCAGCCAGCGGCCCAATGCCCAGTCGGGCAAGGTCGCGGCGTTCATCGCCCGCACGGCGGCGGCGCGCGAGATGGCGGCGGACACGATCAGCCTTGAGAGGCAGCCGCTGCCGCTCTGGACCGACGATCCCCTCGCCCTGCCCGCGCAGGAGGCCGCCTGGGCGCCGCTGCGCGCGACGATCCTTGCCGCCGATGCGCTGGTGCTGGTGACGCCCGAATGGAACGGCATGGTGCCGCCCGCGCTCAAGAATTTCTTCCTCTATTGCACCGGCCACGAACTCGCCGACCGGCCGGCGATGATCGTCGCCCTGTCGTCGGGCAATGGCGGCTCGGCCCCGGCGGCCGAACTGCGGATGAGCAGCACGCGCGACACCCAGATCTGCTACACTCCCGAACAGGTGATCGTCCGCCGCGTCACCGACATGCTCAACGGCCCGGAACCGGCGTCGGAAGACGATGCCTATATCCGCTTCCGCATCGATTACGGTCTGGCGGTGCTGGCCGAATATGCGCTGGCGCTGCGCGCGGTCAGGGCAAGCGGGGTCAGGCGGTTCGACATCGTGCCCTACGGCATGTGAGCCGGACGATCATATCCGGGGCGGGATGCGGTAGGTGCGCCCGCCATAGCAGCTGGCGACGAACACCCCGGCCAGCGGATCGGCAGCGAGCGACGACACGCCGAAGCGGCTGATCTGGCGGATCACCGGCCAGCGCCCGCGCGCCCAGTCATAGATGGCAAGGCGGCCGTCATAGGCCCCGGTCGCGATCATCGACGTGCCGGGCAGCACGGCCAGGCATTTGATCGAATGATCGTGCGGCGTCGCCACGATGTCGGCCACGCCGTCGCGCCACAGCCTGAGGGTCAGGTCGCGGCCGACACTGGCGAACCGCCCGTCGGGCAGCGCGGCGGCGGCGTTGGCGATCTTGTCATGCGCGCGCGCGATCCACGCCAGCGGGGCGAGATCGGCGGTGGCGTGGATCGCCGCCGCCCCGGTCGCGCAGACGCTGAACAGCTGCCCGCCGCCCGCCGCCAGCCCCTTGACCGCATTGTCGTGCAGCTGGACCGCGCCAAGGAACGCAGGGCCATCGGGTCCGGGGGCAAAGACCAGCCCCTCGCCCATATAGCTGCCGATCACGAGCCGCGCCCCGGCCCCGTCCCCCCAGCTTGCCGCGCAGTTGAGCGGGGCATGGTGGCGGTGGAGGATCCGGCCGGTCAGCGCGTCGAACACCAGCCCCAGCTGGCCACCGGTGATCAGCATCCCCTCCCAGGGATGCAGGAAGTTGCACAGGCTGCCGAGCGGACGGACCGGCACGCCGTCGCGCCGGACGATGCCGGCATCGCCGATGGCGAACACCGCCTCGTCGAGCACGCAGCAGGCGTTGAGACCCGGCGTGTCACCGATATGATCGGTGCGCCAGTGCCGCGCCGCCGCATCATATTCGGCATAGGCGCTGCCGAACGATCCGAACACCAGCCGGTCCGGCCCGGCAAAACACGCCGCGCGCAGCCAGACGATTGGCGGTGCCTCGGTCGTCTGTTCGGGATAGAGCCGGCCATCGCCGCCGATCGTCCACAGCCTGACCGTGCGATCATAGCCGGCGCTCATCAGCCGCCGCCCGGTCGGGTCGAGCGCGAGCCGCTTGATCCCCGCCGCATGGGCGGGCACCCGCTCCGCACCGCCGCGGCCGAGCACCAGAATCTCGCCCGCATCATTGCCGGCAAAGATGCGGCCATCGGGCGCGATGGCGATGGTGTCGGTCTCGACCCCCGGCCGGTGGCAGGCGATTTCCGCGCCGTCATCGGCCCGCCAGCGGCGGATCGTGCCATCGTCGCTCGACGAGGCCAGTTCGGCACCGCCCGCCAGCCATTCGACCGACAGCACATCGGCATCATGGCCCTGAAGCGTCCGCAGGAGCGCGCCGCTGCGGTCGAACAGCCGGATCATGCGGTCGCGCGACGCCGTGGCGACGAACCGGCCGCACCGGCTCCAGCTCGCCATTTCGACATCGTCGCGGTGGCCGGCGAGCACGGCAACCGGGGCCAGATCGTCCGCCGTCCAGATGCGCGCCAGATAGTCGCTGCTCGCGCTCACGATCAGCCGCCGGTCGGGGCTGAACCGGCACTGGTTGACCAGATGGTCATGCCGCGCGACGTGCAGCGGCGTCCGCCGATCGGCATCCCACAGGATCAGCCGGCTGTCATAGCCGGCGGTGGCGACATGCGCGCCGCCATTCCAGTCGATGCCGCTGATCGGCGAACGGTGCGCGATGATGGCGGTCGCGCTGACCGGGCGGTCGAGATCGATCATCGGCACACCAGCCTGAACCCGCGATGCCGGAATGGCGGGGCCGGGTGCGGCCCGTGCCGCCGCGCCCCGCGCGCCAGATCGCCGCCCAGCGCGAAACAGCCGCCACGTAGCACCCGGTAGGTCCCGCCGGACAGGGCGGTCAGATCATCGTCGATCCACCGTCCGCCCGGATAGGGGGCGTAGCAATCGGCCACCCATTCCTCGACATTGCCCGCCATGTCCCACACGCCGAACGGCGATACGCCGCCCGGATAGGCGGCGACCGGGGTGGTGGTGCCGATCCCCGCCTCGCGCGTGTTGCAGCGCGTGGCATCGAAAATGTCGCCATAGGGATAGATCAGCGCATCCGGCCCGCGCGCGGCCCATTCCCATTCCGCCTCGCCGGGCAGGGCAAGGCACCGGCCGGTGATCGCGGATGCCCAGACCGCATAATCATCGGCATCCGCCGCCTCGACGCCCCAGACCGGATGGTCGCCGGGCGCGCCAATGCGGATCGATTCGGGGGGCGGCCGCCCGGTCGCGGCCAGAAAGGGCCGATACTGATCGTTGGTGACCGGGAAGCGGCTGATCGCAAACGGCGCGATCCGCACGCTGTGGCGCGGATATTCCTTGGCGATCCAGTCCCCGAATGCGGCGCGGTAGCGCGGATCGACCAGCCGGTCGCCCCAGTCGGCACGGCAGGCGGCCATCTCGGCCATGGTCGATCCGATCGGCGCATCGCCGCCGGGGATCGCCACCATGTCGAACAGGCCGTCCGGCACCCGACCGGGCACGGCGCGGCGGCGGGCCGCTGGCATCACGGATATGGGCGATGCGGTCATCCGTTCCCCCTTCAGCCGCCCGGCCGGCGACGCGGGGAACGCAGGCGGGCCGGCCGGACAAGCCGCACCAGACTGGGCAAGGCGCGGCCGCGCGGCCAGCCGATCCCGGTCCGCTCTGGCACCGGATTGCCGGCTTTCACGGCCAAAGCGGATGAAACCGCGCAGCAACACGCGCCCAAACCCTGTTGCCGGCGCGCCACGCGTCAGAACGCCTTGCGCAGGCTGAAACTGATCAGCCGCCCGACCGGGTTCAGATAAGCGGGCTGATAGTTGATCGGCGTCATGCCCAGCCGGTCGCGGACCTCCGGCCGGTCGTTCAGCAGGTTGACGACCGACAGGCTGGCGCGCACGCCCTTCATCCAGCCCGGTGCCGTCGGCCCGCCGAACCGGTCGGCGACGTTCATGAACAGGGAAAGATTGATCGTGCCGTAAGCGGAGAAGCGCAGATCGCCTTCCCGGCCCGGCCCGGCAAGGCCGCTGACGGTGGTGCCGCTGACCCAGCTGGCGCTCGCCCGCACGCCAAGCCCGCGCCGATAGGCACCGGCCTGCAACTCGATCTCGTGCCGCGGCCGGCCGCCGCGCGCGTCGATGGCACCGCCACCGAGCAGATCGAGCCGCGGCCCGCCGTCGCGCAGCACGATCTCATCCTCCAGCCTCAGGGTGTAATAAGCGCTCACGAAAACGCGGCTGGTCAGCGTTTCGGCAAGCCGCGCGCCGGGGCTGCCCGGTGTCGCCGCCGCCAGCCGCGCCCCGGGCGGCAGCCGGCGCTGTGCATCCGCCTCGCTCTGCACGAACCGCACACGCACGTCGCGCAGGGCGGGCGGCACCGTGCCGAGCGGCCGGGTGAAGTTGAAGCCGAAGCGCAGCTGCTCCTGCTCTGACCGGGCGAAGTTGACCGGTCGGGCGTCGATTTCCAGCAACCGGCCATCGGCACCCCGCGAAAACCGTTCCGGGAATGCAGCCTCCACTTCGGGAAGCGCGATCGGAAAGGCGGTGATCGGATTGTCGATGCGGGTGCGCAGGTAATCGAGGTTGATCGTCAGATCGGCCTTCGCCAGCGGCTTGATCGTCAGGCCGATGCTGGCGATGCGACGTTCATCGGCGCGAAGATCGGGGTTGCCGCCGATCCGCCGGGTCAGATCGACGGTTTCGCCGCGGCTGAAGTCGAACGTGCGGACATTGGGCGTGACGACCAGCGGCGCGCCGAGCTGTTCCAGCGCCGGTGCGCCTTCTTCCCAGCTTGCCGAAGCAACCAGATTGATCGCGGGGGACGGCGTCCAGTTGAGACCATAGCCCCAGGTGCGGAGCGTCCCGAAATCAGAGAAACGCTCCAGCTGCACATTGGCGTTGACCGAAAGATCGCCGATCATGGCAAGGCCGCCCAGCCGCCGGCTGACGACGGGCAGGTCGATATTAGCCTGAACGACGCCCCGGTCGCGCGACAGGTCAAAGCCGCCGCCGGTCCCGCCGGCCGTCGACCGGCTGCTGAAATCCCGGAAATCCGCGCCTGCGCGCAGGCTGACCGAAACAGGTCCGGCCGGCAGCCGGGCCAGATCGCCGCCCAGCACCAGATCGGCATTGGCGGTGCGATCGACCGCCCGCGCTTCGGTGCCGATCGGACCGGCCGGGCCGGCCAGATCGATGCGCGTCCCGGTGCTGGTGCGATCAAGATTGCCGGTCAGCGTCCATTGCCACTTGCCCAGCCGCCCGCCGAGCGTGGTGCCGAGATGGCGGGTATCGGTCTGCACCGTGCCGGTCAGCGGCTCGCCAGTGGCGGCAATGCCGAACAGGCTCCGGTTCCGCTCCGATCCCAGCCGCGCGTTGAGTGTGGAGGACAGGCCGGCAATCACATCGGCGCTGACCGTGCCGGTCAGGCTGAAGCGCTCATTGCCCGGCAGCAGCGTGCGCGCGCGGCCCAGCTCAGGCCCGGCATCGAGCTGGCGGATGCCGCGTTCGCTCTCGAGCAGCGCGCCCGAGCGGCTATAGTCCGCATCCAGGCTCAGGCGGGTGTCGCCGCGAATGCGCAACAGGCTGGCAATCGCGCCCGGCGTGTCACGCCCGCCCTCCGTCGCCCCGGCGAGCGACGCCTGGCCGATCTGCGACGAAAACCGTTCGAACGTGACGATGTTGACCACCTTGCGCGTGGCCGGAAAGCCATATTTCAGCGCCAGTTCCTCGGGAAACACCTCCATCCGTTCGATCGCCTCGGTCGGGATGCGGGCGATTTCCGCATCGCCGGAAACACGGCGGCCATTGAGCAGCACGATCGGCCCCTCGGCCTCGCGGCCGCGGCTGCTGGCGACCTGCGGCCCGAGCGTCTGCAGCAATTCCCGGATATCGCCCGCGCCATAGGCACGGATGTCGACCGGCTTGAACGTCAGCGCGGCCGGGATGTCGCCGACCACCGACCCGCGCGGCTTTTCGGCCGCGACGACAATGTCCTGAGGGTCGGCGGGCGGCGGGGCGGGCGGGGGCATCTGATCCTTGAACTGCGCGCGCAGCTGCCGCTGCACCTCGGGCGGCAGCGGCTTGCCGTCGGCACCGCGGATTTCAAAGCCGTCCGGCGTCGGGGACGCGGCGGGCGGATCGGCATTCTGGGCCTGCACCCCGATCGGGGTGACGCCGGCAATCAAGGCGGCGGCGAGGCGCGCCCGGCGCGATACCGCGGTCATGCCTGCGTCTCCGCCACGCCGCAGCCCGGCAACCCCGCCCGGGCGGAAGCGCGCGCCCAATCGTCGAAGCGGGCGGCAAGCGGCCGGTCGCGCCGCCCCAGCAGATCGTCCAGCGCGTCCGCGCCCGTCGCCATGGGCCGCGCCGCGAACGCGCGGGCGACGCGCGCCAGAATCCGCCTGTCGCCGCTCGCCTCCGCCAGAAACTCGGCGACCGCCTGCGATTGCGCGTAAAAATCCAGCAGCGCCGTGCGCGGCAGACCAAGCTGGTCGACCCGCAGCACCTCCATCCCCGCCTGGCCCGCGCGCTTGCCCGCAAGCGCGCGCATCGATGCCGATTCGAACAGCGGGTGCCGCTGCGCCAGGAACGCACCCAGCGGCACCAGCCGGCCAGCGCAGACCTGCTGGTGGAAATGGCTGCGCCGCCGCGCCCGCACATCGGCCGATTCGGCCGCAATGGCGACCGCCTCGTCCAGCCAATCGGGCGCGGAGCTGCCATAACGCACAGCTGCCGGACCGGGAAACAGGGCCGCAGTCAGAAACACATGGTTCAGCTCGTGCCGGATGCCGGTATCGTTATCGAAATGATGGCCAGTGGCGGGTGCGCCGCCGCGCTCGCCCGGCCCGAAATGGCCGCTTCCCCAGGGCAGCGACCAGCGTTTGCGGTCGGCCGGCAGCGCGTCCAGCCGGGCCAGATACGGCATTTCCACGATCACGCCATGACCGGGATGAACATCGAACGTGGCGGTGAACGCGGCGAGCGCCTCGCGCAGCCGCGCATCGGCCCAGCGCGCCTTGGCACGGCTGTCGGTGATGATGGTCGCGTGGGGCGTCCTGAACACCAGCGGCCCCCCGGCCCCCAGCCGCTGCGGCACCGGCAGCCCGTCGCCACCGGCACCGTTCATCGCCCAGCCGGCCGCCAGCGCCAGGGCCGCCGCGATGCCGGCACGCAACGGAAGGGGAAGGGAGTTGGCGGCCCCGCGGCGTCGCCTGTTGCCGCGGATGCCGAAGATCGTCGCCATGCCGGCTGTCCTTGCGTCGGTTGTCCCGGGGTCCGCCATGCGGCGCGATGCCCGGCAAGATCGCCCGGCGCGCCCGGACTGATGGACGCGCCGGGCAGTTGGATCAGTAATAGACGTTGCCGTCCGGGGTCAGAATCACCCCGACGAGATTGCCGTTCTGATCGACGATCGCCTGGGCAGGCGCGGCGGCGGTGAACAGCATGGCGACCGCAGCGAAGGTGACTGCGGCGAACTGGCCGATGGTCTTCATGATCGTTGCTCCCCATTTATCGTCGCAGGGTTGCGACACGCGATCAGTGCGGCCTTTCGGTATCGCAATGATTTCGGCTTTGTGTCAGCTTCGGTCTGGTCAGTGCGATTGACGAAACTTGCCGACATTCGATACGCAGGGTCAGTTCTATGGAGATCAAGACAGACCTGACCGTCGCGATTGTCGACGACGACGATGCCATTCTGGAGACGCTGTCGGCATATCTTTCGATGCGCGGATGCCGGGTCTGGACGGCGCGGTCTGGCGAGGAACTGGACGAAATCCTGGCGCGCGACGTTGTCAACGTGATCGTGCTGGATGTGATGATGCCGGGGGAAGACGGCCTGTCGATCTGCCGCCGGCTGGCCGGCCAGCATGCGATGATCATCCTGAGCGCGATTGGCGACGTGCCGGATCGCGTGATCGGGCTTGAACTCGGCGCCTCGGATTATCTCGCCAAGCCGTTCGATCCGCGCGAGCTGCTCGCCCGCATCCGCTCGCTCGCGCGCCGCCCGGCGCTCGCCGGCGAACGCGTCAAGCGTCAGCTGTTCGGCTTTGACGGCTGGCTGCTCGATCTCGACGATGTCCGGCTGACCAACCCCGACGGCCAGATCGTGCCGCTCAGCAGCCGGGAAATGCGCATGCTCGAGGTGTTTCTCACCCGGCCGCAACGGCTGCTGACCCGGGAAACGCTGCTCGCCGAAACTCATGGCCCGACAGCCGACGTGTTCGACCGCGCGATCGACGTCACGATCAGCCGGCTGCGGCGCAAGCTCGTCCATGCCGATCTGCCCTCGCCGATCGAGACCGTGCGCGGCGAAGGCTATCGCTTCCGGCCTGCCGTCAAGCGGCTTTGATGGTCCGTCCGCTCGGCTCGATCTTTGCCCAGGCGCTGGCGCTTGTGCTCGCCTGTATCGGCGCGACGCTCGCGCTCGGCCTGGCCGTGCTCGCCTTCCGGCCGCCGCCGCCGCCGGCGACCGTCAGCATCGCCGCCTATGCCCAGGCGTGGCGCACCGGATCGGATCCCCGTTTCGCCTTCACGGTGTCCGATCGCCCCCCCGGGCTGTGGACGCGGCCTGCCGGCACCGGCGAAACCGTGATCGCGACAAGCCTTGCCCGGGGCGTCGCGCTGCGGCCGACGGACGTCAAGGTGGTGTTCACCGCGCCGTCGGTGTTCGGCCAGGTGCCGCGATCGGGAGCGGTCGAACGCGGGCAGATCACGATCATCGACGTGCCCGCGCCGCGCGCCGCGCCTGCCCGCGGCCAGATGTTCGACATCAGCGCCTATCTGCTCGGCACGGACGTGCGGGTGCCGCCGTTCATCGCCCTGTTCCGTCAGCCGGACGGCCGCTATCTGCGCCTCGAACCGCGCGAACGCCTGCCGACCGCATGGCAGCTGCGCCTGCTCGCGACGTTCGCGCTGGCGCTGCTCGCGATGACGCCGATCGCCTGGCTGGTCGCGCGCCGCTGGACGCAGACGATCCGCGCCCTCGCCGCCCGCGTCAGCCGGTTCGACATGCAGGATGCCGGCGCGTCGGTCACCGGCAGGCGCGACGCGGACGAGGTCAAGGCGCTCGAACATGCGTTCGAGGCGATGCATGATCGCATCCGCAATCAGGTCGCCGAACGGATGCAGATGCTGATGGCCGTCGCGCATGACCTGCGCACGCCGCTCACCAGCATGCGCATCCGCGCCGAAGATGTCGGCGATGCGCTGCGCCCCGGCTTCCTGCGCGATCTGGCCCGGCTGGACCAGATGATCGAGGGCATCCTCACCTTTGCCCGCGCCCGGAATCGTCCGGCCGGAAACCAGATCGTCGCGCTCGACCGGCTGGTCGAGGATCTGGTGGAGGGCGCACGGACGCGCGGCGAGGCCGTCGATCTGGAGGTGGAGCCGGTGACGGTCACCGGCAATGCGGTCGACCTGTCGCGCGCGATCGACAATCTGCTGAGCAATGCCGCCCGCTACGCGGCGCACGCCACGGTGCGGCTGCGCCGTCGCGGCGCGGATGCCGAGCTGTCGGTCAGCGACGACGGCCCCGGCGTGCCTGACCCGATGCTCCCCCGGCTGACCGAGCCGTTCTTCCGGGTCGAGGGGTCACGCAGCATCGAAACCGGCGGCATCGGTCTGGGCCTCGCGACAGTCAAGGCGATCGCCGAGGCGCATGGTGGCGCGCTCACCCTTGAAAATCTGAGGCCGGGCTTTCGCGCCCGCATCACCCTGCCCGCCCGCAATCGCCCGGACGACGCCACGGCCTGATCGCGCGATACTGGCGCGTGGATGATGCCTGAAGGTTTATGGTGCCCAGGGACGGGATCGAACCGCCGACACTGCGATTTTCAGTCGCATGCTCTACCAACTGAGCTACCTGGGCGCACAGCGTCTGACGCTGTGGAGGCGGCGCTATAGCGGCGGCTCATCGCCTCTGTCCAGAGGATTTTCAGCCGCCGGGCCGGGCAGGCGATAGCCTTCGCCCAGCCAGTTCAGCAGGTCGCGGTCACGGCAGCCGCGCGAGCAGAACGGGGCATGGTCCGGCGCGGCGGGACGGGCGCAGAGCGGGCAGCGGTCAGCGGTCGGGTTCGGCATGTCCGCCCCAGATGGTCTGTGCGGGATCGGCGCGCAAGCCGATGCGCGCGCCCAGCCGCCGGCCGAGCGCGTCGGTCCAGCCGGGGGCAGCGGCGATCCGGGCGATGACCGGCGGCGCGGCGACGAGCATCAGCGGCCCCGGCGGCGGCTGGCTGCGTTCGACGCGGCGCAGCAGCGCAAGCGCCGCCGTCAGCACCGGATCGGCCTGCACCAGCTCGCACAGCGACGGGCGCAGCCGGCGGCGGACGATCTGCAAAAAGCCAAAGCCGTTGACCGCCGTGCGTTCGAACGGCGCGGGCAGCGCGGCATCGAGCGCCTGTGCCGCGGCCTGACGCGCCGCCTTGTCGGGCATGGTCGGCAGATCGACGCCGATCGACCCGCCAATGTCGAACCGCCGGATCGCCGCCCCCGCCGCCGCCGCCCCGCGCCGGGCGAGTTCGGCGGGGGGCAGATCGCCGTCAATGTCGATCAGCGTCATCGCCGGGGTGACCGAAATGCGCAGCAGCCCGCCGGCAAAGGGCACCAGCCCGGTCGCCGCCTGTTCGACCAGTTCGGACCAGCCGGCCTGTTCGAGCAGATCGGGATCATGACCGGTCAAAACGCGCGCCGCGCCGATGGCAACGTCAAGCGACGGGCCGGGTGCCGGATCGGCGGCGGACGCGATCGCCAGCGGCAGCTTGGGATTGCCGCGCTCGGGAATGGCTTCGCGGACGATTTCGATGACCAGCGCCGCGCCCTCGCTCAGCCCCGGCGGCACCGACTGGAGAATCGCCTCGCCTCCATTCCCGGCTTCCCCGGTCATCCGCACCAGCGCGCGGGTGCCGCGCCGCTCGATCAGCCGGGCGGGCGCGACGGTGCCCAGCCTCAGCCCCGGCCGCTCGATCCGCGCCTCGATAATGCCGCCGCCCGCGATCAGCGCGGCGCGCGCCTCGCCGATGCCGGGTTCAAAAACCCATTCACCCATCAAGCCGCCCGGCCGCGACCAGCAGCGCGCGGGTGTCGAACAGCGGCAGGCCGACGACGCCGGAATGGCTGCCGGCAAGATGGCGGACAAACGCCTCGGCCGCGCCCTGCACGGCATAGCCGCCGGCCTTGCCCTGCCATTCGCCGCCGGCAAGATAGGCGGCGATCTCGCTGCCGGTCAGCCGCTTGAAGCTGAGGATGCTGGTCGACAGCCGGTGCCGCGCGGTGCCCGATGCGTCGATCAGCGTCACCGCGCTCAGCACGCGGTGGCGGCGGCCGGACAGCAGCTCCAGGCAGCGGCGCGCCTCGGCCGCGTCCTCGGTCTTGGGCAGGATGCGCCGGCCGACCGCGACGACGGTGTCGGCGCCGAGCACGAGTGCGCCGGGATGACGGGCGGCAACCGCTGCCGCCTTGGCCGCCGCCAGCCGCGCGGCATAGCGCGCCGGCAGCTCACCGGGCAGCGGCGTTTCGTCGAGATCGGCGGGGTCGACCGCATCGGGGACGACCCCGATGCGCGCCAGCAGGTCAAGGCGGCGCGGGCTGGCCGAGGCAAGGATCAGCGGCGCGCGCGCGACGGGCGCGGCGCTCACTTGAACCGGTAGGTGATCCGGCCCTTGGTCAGATCATAAGGCGTCAGTTCGACGAGCACCTCGTCGCCGACCAGCACGCGGATGCGGTTCTTGCGCATCTTGCCGGCGGTGTGGCCGAGAATCTCATGATCGTTTTCAAGGCGCACGCGGAACATCGCATTGGGCAGCAGTTCGACGACCTGCCCGCGCATCTCGAGAAGTTCTTCCTTAGCCAATGAGCAGTTTTCCCGATTTTGGAGGGTGTTGAAAAATCGCGTCGCCATAGCGGAGCAGGGCCGAAAAGGCAAAGGCCGTGCGCCGGGCCGGTTGACGCCGCGCACCGCGCGGGGATGATGCCCCCCCGAAAACAGTGAGGGGAGGACGGGATGCGCGAATATTGCCGGCTGGCATTGGCGATTGCCGGGCTTGCGGCGCTGGCCCCGCCGGCCACCGCGCAGAGCTTTGCCGTGCCGCCGGTGCAGATGGCCGAACCGGGCGATGCCGGCCGGCGAATCGGCGAGGACGGGCTGATCGGCAACTGGTTCCCGCCCGCGGGACCTGCTGCTGCGGCGGCGGGCACCCGGCGGCCGGCGATCCTGCTGCTCGGCGGATCGGAAGGCGCGCTGTCGGCCTCGGGCGTGCGCATGGCGCGGGCGCTGACCGCGATGGGCTATGGCGTGTTGCAGCTGTCCTATTTCCGCGCGCCCGGCCAGTCGCCATCGCTGGAACTGGTGCCGCTCGAACTGTTCGACCGCGCCCTCGGCTGGATCGGTCGCCAGCCGGGCATCGACCGCCGTCGGCTGGGCGTGATCGGCATTTCCAAGGGCGGCGAGGCGGCGCTGCTGATCGCCAGCCGCAACAAAAAGCTGCGCGCGGTGATTGCGGGGGTGCCGTCGCACGTCGCCTGGCCGGGCGTGGTGTGGGACGGGGCGTGGGGCACGACGCCCAGGCCGTCATGGTCGGCGGGCGGACAGCCGCTGCCGGTCGTTCCCTATGGCGCGTTCGACCCGGCGGGCGGCATCCGTTCGGTCTATGACAATGGGCTGAAGGCGCTGGCCGCGCATCCGGGCGCGGTGATCCCGCTGGAGCGGGCGCGCGCGCGCATCCTGCTGGTCTGCGGCGAGGCGGACAGCCTGTGGCCCGGCTGCCCGATGGCGCGCGCCGCCGCGGCACGCGCGGGACAGCGGGCCGAGGTCCGCGCCTATGCCGATGCCGGGCATCTGGCGTTCGGCGTGCCGGTCGACCCCAAATCGCCGGGTTTTGGCCAGCTGGCGAGCCTTGGCGGCACCGCCCAGGGCAATGCCGCCGCCCGCACTGACAGCTGGGCGCGCGCCGAGGCATTTCTGGCCGAGGCGTTCAAATGAGCGGCGCACCGACCATGGCCGCGGATCAGGATGCACAGGCGACAGGCCAGCCGACCGGGTTCGGCGCGCTCATCGCCGCGCTGGCCCCGCTTGCCGGGGCGGATGGCAGCCCCGCCGGCCTGACCACCGAGCTGCCCGAACACTGGACGCAGGGGCGCACCGCTTATGGCGGGCTGTCGGCGGCACTGTGTGTCGAGGCGGCGCGGCGCATGGGCGCGGACCTGCCGCCGCTGCGCTCGGGCCAGTTCGCCTTTGCCGGGCCCGCCGCCGGGCGGCTCGACATCCGGCCGGAGCTGGTGCGGCGCGGCCGCTCGGCAGCGACAGTGGCGGTCGCGCTCGACGGCGAACAGGGTCCGGCGGTGCGCGCGCTGCTCACCTATGGCGCGGCGCGCGACAGCCGGGTCGGCCATGACAGCCTGACCGCGCCCGATGTGGCCGGTCCAGAGGACTGCCCGGCCTTTTTCGCATCGGGCGGCGGCCCGCGCTTTGCCGCCAATATGGAGATGCGGCTTGCCGCCGGCAGCCGGCCGCTGGCGGGCGGAGATCCCGCTTTCTGGCTGTGGGTCCGCCACCGCGCGCCGGCCGGGGCCGATCCGGTGACCGCGCTGGTCGCGCTCGCCGATTCGCCGCCGCCTGCGGCCATGGTCGGCTTTCCCGCCCCCGCGCCGATCAGCACGATGACCTGGACGCTCGACCTGATCGGCGATCCGGGCGGTGATCCGGGGGCGTGGATGCTGCTGCGCTCGGCCAGCGAACAGGCCGGCCATGGCTATTCGGCGCAGGCGATGACGCTGTGGGACGAACACCGCCGCCCGCTTGCCGTCGCCCGGCAGATGGTCGCGCTGTTCGCCTGAGGAGGCCGTATGCTGGTCGCGGCACCGGCCCGCGCCCCCACCCGGCCTCCCATATCATGCTGCCGTTGGGAGGCCGGGTGGGGGTGCGGGCCGGTGCCGCCCGTGCGGCGCACGCCGCACCACAAACAGCCCCCACCGCTATTGCGCGAACAGCCGGTCGAGATAGGCGGCGATGCGGATTCCGGCCTGTTGCAGCCGCCGGTCGACGACCGGCTGCTGGGCAAAGGCATAGGCGAAGGACAGATCGGGCCGGGCGGGATAGAGCCCGTCGCGCAGCGCCGCGCTTTCCGCGATCCACACCGCCGGGTCGGCAGACCACCACAGGACGATATCGGCCGGGGCGATGCGGCGGTCGAGCCAGCCGGCATATTCGGAAAAGCTCAGGCCGTTGCGGGCGATCAGGCCGCTGTCCCACAGCGCATGCAAGTTGGTCGGCTCACCGAAAAAGCTGATCGCGACATCATTGCCGCCCTTGTCGCAGCCATTGCCGGCATGAAAGGGCTGGTGAAGGTCGCCGACGATATGGACGATGAAGCGCAGCGCCAGCTGCCGGTCCGCGCGGCTGGCGGCGGGGTTGCGCAGCGTTGCCGCAAAACGCGCCAGCGCGGTCACCGCATCGCCTTCGGGCGGGGTCGTCTCGGGGCCATGCGTCTTGCCCGGCGGCACCGTCACATAATGCCAGGGATTGGCGGTTTTCTGCCAGAACTCCGCCGGGTCGGAGCGCATTTCATCGGCCCAGGTCGCGGCTTCGGCCAGGCTTTCATCGCCCAGGATCAGGCGGATCTGCGCCCGCGCCAGCCCGCCCAAATGGCGCTCGGCAATCGCGCCGGTGACGCGGTGGCCGGTCTGCCCCCAGCCAAGCGCCGGCTGCGCGGTGCCAAAAGCGAGCGGCAGCGCAAACAGGGTCGCCAGCCGGCGGAACCGGCGGGCGGAAGAACGAGACGAAAGCGGATCGGTCATCGGGCGCAGATGCCGCGCCGGTGTGACATTTTTGGGGCATGAAAAACCCGCCCGGTCCGGCCGCACAGGGCGGCGGGACCGGGCGGGCAAAGGTTCAGCCCGTCAGGCTGCGCGGCGGATCAATGCACCCCGCCCGCCAGCGCCGCCAGCAGCAGCAGCGCGACGATGTTGGTGATCTTGATCATCGGATTGACCGCCGGGCCTGCGGTGTCCTTGTAGGGATCGCCGACCGTGTCGCCGGTCACGGCCGCCTTGTGCGCCTCCGATCCCTTGCCGCCATGATGGCCGTCCTCGATATATTTCTTGGCATTGTCCCACGCGCCGCCGCCCGAGGTCATCGAGATGGCGACGAACAGGCCCGACACGATCACGCCCAGCAGCAACGCGCCCAGCGCGGCAAAGCCATTGGCCTGCCCCGCCACCTGGGTGATGATGAAATAGACGGCGATCGGTGCCAGCACCGGCAACAGGCTGGGCACGATCATTTCCTTGATCGCCGCCTTGGTGACCAGATCGACGGTGCGCGCATAATCGGGCTTGGACGTGCCCGCCATGATCCCCTTATTGTCGCGGAACTGGGCGCGGACCTCCTCAACCACCGCCCCGGCGGCGCGGCCGACAGCGGTCATCCCCATCGCCCCGAACAGATAGGGCAGCAGCGCGCCGAGCAGCAGCCCGACGATCACATAGGGGTTGCTGAGCGAGAAATCGACGATCAGCCCCGGAAAGAAAGCGCGCAGATCGGTGGTATAGGCCCCGAACAGCACCAGAGCCGCCAGCCCGGCCGAGCCGATGGCATAGCCCTTGGTCACCGCCTTGGTGGTGTTGCCGACCGCGTCGAGCGCATCGGTGCGGTTGCGCACCTCGCCCTCCAGCCCGGCCATTTCGGCGATGCCGCCGGCATTGTCGGTCACCGGGCCATAGGCGTCGAGGGCGACGACCATGCCAGCGAGCGCCAGCATCGCGGTCGCGGCAAAGGCGATGCCGATGATGCCGGCGATCTGATAGGTGGCAACCACCGCGACGACGATGACGAGCGTCGGCAGCGCGGTCGATTCAAGGCTGATCGCCAGCCCCTGGATCACATTGGTGCCATGGCCGGTTTCCGATGCCTTGGCGATCGACTTGACCGGGCGATAGCCGGTGCCGGTGTAATATTCGGTGATCCACACGATCAGCCCGGTGACGCCCAGACCGATCAGCATGCACCAGAACAGCTGCCAGCCGGTGAAGCTCGGCCCGGCGGCATCGGCCCCGGCGATGAACGGTTCATCCCCGGCAAAGCCCGCACCGCCGATGACGGTGTTCATGTCGCCAAGCGTCAGCTGGGTCGCACCATAAAGCAGCGGGATCGACAGCAGGGCCGTGCCCCAGAACCCCTTGTAGAGCGCGCCCATGATCGACTGGCTGCCGCCCAGCCGGACCAGATAGGTGCCGATGATCGAGGCGATGATGCACACCCCGCCGGCGACCAGCGGCAGCGCCATCAACTTCATCAGGTCAGGCGCTTCGGCCCGCACCAGCAGCGCGACCGACACCATCGTCACGCCCAGCGTCACGACATAGGTTTCGAACAGATCGGCCGCCATGCCCGCACAGTCGCCGACATTGTCGCCGACATTGTCGGCGATCACCGCCGGGTTGCGGGGATCGTCCTCGGGAATGCCCGCCTCGACCTTGCCGACCAGATCGGCGCCGACATCGGCCGCCTTGGTGAAAATGCCGCCGCCCAAGCGCGCGAAGATCGAGATCAGCGAAGCGCCGAACGACAGCGCGACCAGCGCGTCGATGACCTGCCGGTCGCCGGGGGCCAGCCGCTGAATGTCGGTCAGCACATAGAAAAAGCCGGCAATTGCCAGCAGCCCCAGCCCGGCAACGAGCATGCCGGTGACCGCGCCCGAGCGGAAGGCGACGGTCAGCCCCGCCTGCAGGCTGGTCCGCGCCGCTTCGGCCGTGCGCACATTGGCGCGCACCGAAATGTTCATACCGATATAGCCGGCGACCCCCGACAGCAGCGCCCCGACGACGAAACCGACCGCCGAGATCGTGCCCAGAAACAGCGCCACCAGCACCGCCACCGCCACGCCGACCACCGCGATGGTCCGGTATTGCCGCCCCAGATAGGCCTTGGCCCCTTCCTGAATCGCGGCCGCAATCTCCTGCATCCGGGTATTGCCCGCCGGCTGCGCCAGAATCTGGCGACTGGTGATCAGGCCATACAAGACTGCGAGGACGCCGCAGCCAATCGCGATCAAAATCACGTTCATGCCATCCCTTCCCTGTTGGCGGCTCTTTGGCGGCCGCTTGTTCTGGGCAAAGGTATGAAAGGCGGCGGGGCAGGCGGCAAGCCGCGAATGGCGGGGGGTGGCGTTGTCTGTGCTGCGCCTATCGGCGCAGGGGCGGCACCGGCCCGCACCCCCACCCGGCCTCCCACAGTGTATCCTGCCGTTGGGAGGCCGGGTGGGGGTGCGGGCC